>SLAN01000258.1 GCA_007126865.1 Spirochaetales bacterium
CCGGGACGGCTGCCGGACGCAGATTGGCGAAGAGGCCGAAATGCTTTCGAAGCGGCAGGAGGGCGGCTCGCTCGGGCTGCTCGTGCGGCGGCAGCGACTCCCACTTCGGACCCCCGACGCTGCCGAAGAGAATCGACTGGCTGCGCTCGCAGAGCGCGAGGGTCTCTTTCGGAAGGGCGGCCCCGTGATTGTCGATAGCTATGCCGCCGACGTCAGCCTCGGTGGGCGTGATCCGAAAGCCGAAACGCTCGCTCGCCGCATGCAGCGTGGCGAGCGCCTCGCTCATAACCTCCGGTCCGATTCCGTCGCCGGGCAGGACCGCTATCCGGTACTCGTTCATCGTGTGCTCCTCCGTAAGACTCGTCAGAAGTAGAGTGCGAGATCGCCGCGACTCGACTCGTCGGTATACTTGATCTTCAATGTCGATTCCTGCGCGTTGTAGTGGCGGCCGCGGATGTACGCCTCGAAGTTCGGGTCGTTTCTCCAGTCGGAGAGGCCGAACATCTCCGCGCGGGAAAGCGACGGCAACCCGTATATCATGAGGTAATGCGTACGTTCCGGCGGGCCGGTCACCGACAACGAGATGCGACGCTCATCAACCTGGACATCGGCAAGATCCCCCACCGTCCAGATCAGCCCGTCGTCGGCGAACGGCTCCCCCGGCGCGATCGCAGTCGGAAGACGCGGGTTATCGCTGAGCCACGGGTAGAGCTCCTCGGGCGTACTGTTTCCGGACCACCCGACGATCGAAGAGCCATCAATCTGCAGATACCGCGGCATGAAGCCGTCGGTATCGGCGAGGTCGAGTGCGTCCGTGACAAGCCGGCGGCCGAGTATCTCGATCCGCTCATCGCCGTGATCGATCGCGCGCAGAACGAGTCCGGTGCGGACGGAGAGGACGATGTCGCTGTGCTCCTCGTCGGTGCGTACGAAAAACCCGCTCTCGGTATTGCGAACTCTCTCGATCAACAGCTCCTCCGCCAGACCGGCGAGCTCGTCGAGCTCCTCCGGCAGCGCTACCCCTTCGGCCGGAAAGATGTAACGCGCCTCATAGAGCGACAGCAGTGCCTCGTACGGAAGCTCCGACAGATCGAGATCGGAAATGAAGTCGGCGAGGCGCTCGCCGAGCTGCTGTCCGCCGTGGTGGCCGGCGACCTCGAATACCGTACGCCGGCTCCACGGGTCGCCCGCGGTTAACACCTCCGGATCGCCGGCGTCGATGAGTCGCTCGATTCGAGCCGCCCGCTCGGCCGCCTCCGCCCGCATGTCGGCGGCATAGTGCCTGAGCTCGCCGAGAAACGGCGCGACCCGGAAGCTCGTGAGCTCCTGATGAATGCCGCGTGCATTGCGCATCTCCGCTCGCACGCGGGAGTACTCGTCCCGCTCCCACGCCTCGGCGAGGAGCGCGAGGACGATCCGCTCGTCAAAGCGCTCGCCTCCGTCGGGATGGGCCCAGACTCCGTTTTCCGCCGAGTAGCGGTGGAATCGCCACTGTTCCCAGGCCGTCTCCAGGTACTCCTCAATCCGGGTATCGGTCTCGGAATCCGACGGGCCGTCGTCGCCGGAACGGAACCACGAAGCGAGAGTACCGCCGTCGGGATTCTCTTCCATCGTATAGCGCAACGTATAGGTCCCGGGAGCTCCGGGCAGGATCATGCGTCGATTCGTCGAGTCGTACGCACTTCCTCCGGGGATCGACACCCGGAACAGACCGTGCGGTGCGTCGAGATCGATCACGGGGCTGTTGACCGACCGCACGATCTCGGTATCCGGCCCCGGGGCGAACGGCAGCTCGAGGGAAAGAACGCGCTCGAGCGACTCGGGGACAACCGTGGCAATCTGTACCGTTTCTACCTCACCCGGCTCGTTGAGAACCTCGACGATGACATCGTGCTCGAAGTATACGCGAAACCCTCCGTCCAGCCGCGTGATCTCGCGAGGGGCGAGCGACGCGCGGCTCCCGCCGTCCAGCCGGGCGGTCAGCCCGTGACCGTGGAAGAGGTTCAGCGTAAACGCGCTGCCACTGATACGCAGTCGATGGATCCGGCTTTCTCGATACGGGTTTCCGGGCAGCAGATAGCCGGAGAGCGAGACGGTGCCTCGCACATCTTCGATACGACGGGCCCCCTCGAACTCGAGCGCGAAAAAGAACGTGAGAAGGCCGGCGTAGAGCAGCGGCGCAAGCAGAGCGAGTCTCCGGGCCAGGGGCGACATGCGCGCCATAATAGCAGCGGGGTCGCGGTCTTGTCAGGTACCGCCGCATTGTATAGGCTACCGCTCGACCATGCGTGCGCATCACCGGCGATCCGTCGCCACTGGGTTACTGGTCGCTGCGGTCTTCGTGAGCCGCTGTGCGACGCCGATCGACGAGGCGCCTGACGACTCCGCCGAGTCTTCCGTGCGTGTGGAGTCCCGCGCGGAGGCGGAGATCGATCGCGATCGAAAGCTCATGCGACTCATCGACGCGGGAGACCATGGCGAGGCGCTCGCGCTTCTCGAGGAGACAACCGCTCGTCCCTTCGACGAGGATACCACGCTTCTCTTCTCCGGGCTTCTTATCGCGGAGGGGGAGTACGAGCGTGCGCGCGCCGAGCTCGAAGAGATCGACGCACACTCCGTTGAGGCGCGAGTTCTGCTCGCCGAACTGGAGAACGAACCGCAGGAACGAAAGGCCGGTTTCGAGCGCGCACTCGAGCTCGACGAATCGAATGCCGACGCGCACGCCGGGCTCGGTCTATACTATCTGGGAGATGGTGACACGCAGGCGGCCGCGGACCACTTCGCGGTTGCCCTCGAAGGCGAGCCGGGACATACGGCCGCGCTTCGCGGAATGGCGCGCATCGCACTATCGGAGGGCAACAGTGACCGTGCCGTCGAGTTGCTCGAGCGAGCGGTTGACCGGGATCCGGATGCCGGCTACCTCCGCGCCGAGCTCGCGAACGCCCAGTTGCGCGCCGGAAATGAAGAAGCGGCGATCGAGAGTTTCACCGCGGCCGTCGAGCTCGAGCCCGATTATGCGTGGCACTATGTCGATCGCGGCCGAATCCACCAACGAGCGAACCGGCAGGAGCGGGCGGCCGCCGATTTCTCCCGTGCTATCGAGCTGGAGAATCGCATCTTCCTCTTCTACTTCCATCGTGCCGAGTCGCGCTACGTTCTCGGTGAGTATCGCGGTGCGCTCTCCGATCTCGAACGCGTGCTCGAGCTCGAGCCGCGCTATCGCGACGCCTATCCGCTGATCGCTCCGCTCTACTTCCGTTTCGAGCGCTTCTCCGATGCGGCGCGATACTTCCTTCGATCGTACGAGTCGCTCGGCGGCGATCCGTCGTTCGCATTGCTTGCCGGCTTGAGCTATCTCCGCGCCGGGGACGACGGTCGTGCCGAATCGGTGTTCAGGCATGTCGAGGGGAGTGCATCACGCTCCACTCTCTACTATGATATGGCCAGGGAGTACATCTCGCCGCGCAACGACAGCCGGACCGAACAGTTGATCCGGCGCGAGGCGAACTCGGATATGCAGACGCGCATGCGCTTCCATCTCGGAGCGCTCTATCATATGCACGGTCGCGATCGCGCCGCCGAAGCGCTCTTTCTTCAGGTTCGCGACGCCGGGGATACCGGCTTCGTGGAGAGCGAGCTTGCCGAGGTCTACCTTGAATCGTTCGACAGGCTAAGGAGTACCGATTGAAGGGTATCGACGAGCTGTGCACGCACATTGATCCGGATCGCCGCCTCGTGATCCAGGCGCACGATTTCCCCGATCACGATGCGGTCGCCAGCGCTTTCGCGCTCGGTTTTCTGCTCAAGAGGCGCGGCTTCGAGTCCGAGCTCTGCTACGGCGGTACGATCCAGAGCGAGAGTCTCACCGAAGCGATCAAGCTGCTTCAGATTCCGATCGACAGCTCAAGGAATGCAGGGCTGGATGATGATGTGCAGCTCATCCTCGTGGACGGTTTTGCCGGCAACCGCAATATGAGCGGGCTGCCGGGAACGGTGGTCGGTTTGATCGACCACCACACCCCTCCGGAGGAGCCGGATTGCCCGTACTTCGATATCAGGCCGGACTACGGCTCGTGTTCTACCATCATCTTTGAATACTTCAAGAGTGCCGATGCGCCGTTGAAGAAGAACATCGCCACGATGCTGTTAATGGGGTTGATGATGGATACCGCCTTCATGACTCGCGGGGTCGCGCCGGTAGACCTCGAAGCGTTCTCGACGCTCTTCTTCCAGGGCGACTGGGAGACCGGGAGTCGCCTTCTGAAGAACAGCTTGAGTCTGACCGATCTCGGACTCTTCCGCGAGGCGATCAACGCGTGCGAGGTTGCCGACGATTTCGCGTTCGTGCCGCTGCAGCAGGAGTGCAGCGCCGAGGCGATGGCGTTAATTGCCGACTTCTTCCTCGGGCTGCGTGAAATTCACTTCGTCGTTGTGGTCGAGCCCGACCGCGATGAGTACCGGCTCTCGGTACGCAGCGAGGACGGGATCCGGCCTTCGGATGTGATCATCCGCCGGGCGCTGAACGGCATCGGGGCCGGCGGGGGGCACGTGCACATGGGCGGCGGCAGCATTCCGCGCGATCTCTTTCCCGGCGAGCAGGGATTGCGCAAGCGTTTCCTGAAGGCACTCGGTAAGGAGTAGAATGGACAATCTGACTCGACTGAACATCGGCGGCAGGAGCGTCCTGCTGCTCGGAACGGCCCACGTATCGCAACGCAGCGTCGACCAGGTCAAGGAGCTCGTCGACGCGGAAGAACCGGATCGCGTCTGTGTGGAGATCGACGCCGGCCGCTATGCGAGCCTGGCCGAGGAGAATGCGTGGAGTAAGCTGAACATCTACGAGGTGCTCAAACGCCGGCAGGGCTTCCTGCTGCTCGGCAATCTCGTACTCGCCAGCTTCCAGCGCAGAATCGGGAAAGAGCTCGGCGTACGTCCCGGTGCCGAGATGGTCGAGGCGGTGAAGATCGCCGAGGCGGACGGTATTCCGGTCAGCCTGTGCGACCGCGAGATTCAGATCACCCTGAAGCGTGCGTGGGCGAGCGGAGGGCTGTGGAGCAAGAGCAAGATGATGGCCGCTCTGCTGACATCGATGCTCGGCGGCGAGACGGTGAGCGAGTCGGATATCGAGGCGCTGAAAGAGTCGGACGCGTTGCAGTCGATGATGGAGGAGCTCGCTCTCTATCTCCCGAGAGCGAAGGAGGTCCTGATCGACGAGCGAGATCGCTACCTGGCCACACGAATATACCAGGCCGAGGGGCGCAAGGTACTCGCGGTCGTCGGTGCCGGGCACGTTCCGGGAATCATCCGGACCCTCGAGGCGCTGGAGAAGGGCGAGCTCGATGCGGACCTCACCGCCCTCGATACCATCCCTCCGAAAGGTCCGGTGGCCAGGGCTCTTCCGTGGGTGCTGCCGGCGGCCATCGCGGCGATCTTCGTCACCGGGTTCCTGCAGTCCGGATGGGATCTCACTCGCGATATGCTCGTGCTGTGGATTCTCGTCAACGGTTCCCTGAGCGCCATCGGAGCGGCGCTCGCCTTTGCCCATCCGCTCACGGTGGCGATCTCGTTCGTCGCCGCGCCCATCACCAGCATGAACCCGACGATCGGAGTCGGTTTTGTATCCGGTTTTCTTGAGGCGGTATTTCGCAAACCTCGGGTCCGGGACTTCGAGGCCATACAGGACGATATCGCGAGCTTTCGCGGCTTCTTTCGAAACAGGATTACCCGAATTCTGCTCGTATTCGCCTTCTCCACGATCGGCAGCGCGATCGGAACGTTCATCGGTATCCCGTATCTCACGACGCTGCTCGGCGGGTGAGGTACCCGGTCGGCGGCGCGGTTCGAAGTCGCCGGCCGCCGGCGCGGTTCGAAATCGACGGTCGGCGGTGCGGTTCGAAGTCGCCGGTCGGCGGTGCGGTTCGAAGTCGACGGTCGGCGGTGCGGTTCGAAGTCGCCGGTCGGCGGTGCGGGCTTCGGTCCGAGGGCCCCGGCAGCCGGCGCGGTTCGATGAAACGGCGACAGCCGCTCGCCGCGGTCAGTGTCCGTCGAACACCACCTTGAGGGCCGCGCGGATCGTATCCTTGCCGGTCCAGTCGGCGCTCACCTCTTCTCCG
>SLAN01000068.1 GCA_007126865.1 Spirochaetales bacterium
CGGAGCCCCGATCGACCTCTGGGGCGTCGGTACGCACATGGTGACCGGTGGCGACCAGGCAAGCCTGCCCGGTGTCTATAAGCTTTCGGCGCGTACGGTTCGGGGCAAGCTCGAGCCGGTCATGAAGGTCTCCGACACCCCGGAGAAGGCGAGCAACCCCGGCATCAAGCAGGTCTACCGGTTTTACGATGAAGGGGATGAGCCGCTCGCCGATCTCATCTGTCTCGAGGATCACCCGCCCGACCCGGGCGAGCCGATCGAGTTCTACCACCCGAGCTCCGATCGGCAGCACTTCACTATGCAGAATTACGGCCGTTTCGAGCCGCTGCTGAGCAAGGTTATGGAGAACGGAACGATCTGCAAACCGCTGCCGAGCCTGCCGGAAATCCGGGAGCATGCGGTTGCGGAGCTCCGGCATCTGGATACCACGTACAAACGCATCATCAATCCCCATATCTACAAGGTGAGCCTCTCTTCGTCACTGAAGCAGTTGAAGACTGAAATGCAGGAGCGGGTCCGATGACGTTGCGACCGTTGACCGACGCCGATATCGACGTGTTGACGGGCATGCTGGGAGAGGAGGCGGTCGCCGTCGATGAGCGTTCGCTGAACCGTGCCTCCGGCGATCACCTTGCAGATCCTGCCTATCGAAGGCGGCCGGCCTGTATCGTGCGGCCGGCGAATGCCGGTGAGGTATGCGAGCTTCTGCGGTGGGCGAATCGTGAGGCGGTGGCGGTTACCACACGCGGAGCCGGCAGCGGTCTGGCCGCCGGGTGCGTTCCTGAAGCCGGCGGTCTCGTCCTGGAGATGAAGCGCTTGAAGCGGATCGTCGAAATCGACCCCATCGACCGCGTCGCGGTTGTGGAGGCCGGAGTGGTGACCGGAGCCCTCGATCGGGCTCTCGAGCCGTACGGACTCTATTTCGCCGGCTATCCGATGAGCTCGGCGGTTTCGCAGATCGGGGGCAATATCGCGACGAACGCCGGCGGCGGACGGGCGGTGAAGTACGGGGTGACCGGCAGACACGTCTTGAGCGTCGAGGTGGTAACCGGCGCTGGAGAGCATAGAGTGTTCGGTGGCAGACGACGGAAAGATGTGGTCGGCTACGATCTGCGATCGCTGATGATCGGAAGTGAAGGAACGCTTGGGGTGATCGTCGGAGCGACCGTGTCGCTGCTTCCTCGTCCGAAGTCGTATTGCGCATTGCTCGCCGGTTTCGACACGCCGGAGCAGGCGATACAAGTGATGTCGGACGCAATGCAATCGAGCGGTGCCCTCTTCAGCGCGGTTGAGGTGATGGATGAATACTGCATCGAGCTCGGTGCATCGACGCGGCGCACTCCACCTCCGCTCGTCGCCCCGTGGACCATTCTCTTCGAAGCCGATGGAAGCGATGAACGCGAGGCCGCCTCCCTGATCGAAAATACCGCTGCACTGTGCGGGGACACGGCCGTACGGGTGCTCGGGCCGGACCAGGGGAAGCAGCGTGAACAGTGGTGGGCTATCCGCGAATCGATACCGTGGGCGCTCAAGCGTCAGAGTAGCCTGCAAGGGGTGGAAGACATATCGCTGCCGATCTCGCGCTTGGCATCGGTACTCCAACGGATGCGGGAAATCGCTGCGACGCACCGGCTCTCGGTCCCGGCTTTCGGGCATCTCGGCGACGGCAACATGCACATTCACCCGATGATCGTCGGGGAGGCTGCCGACGGGGTGGGCGCCGAGGAGTGGAAGCGGCGCGAGCGAGCGTTCCTGCGGGAGTTCTATCCGGTTATCGTCGACGCCGGCGGAACGATCAGCGGTGAACACGGTGTCGGCGGGAAGCGGGTCGATTACCTGGATCTGGTTCTCGGCCCGGAGTATCGCCGGCTGCTGCGGGGGGTTAAGCAGGTGTTCGATCCGAACGGCATTCTGAATCCGGGGAAGGCGATCTGACGGCGGCCTGTCTCGTTCATGGAGGCGGTTCGGGTGGCGAGTCGTGACTACTCCGCGAGATCGGCGTGATCGAGTTCGGTGTACTCCGAGCCTCCCGGCCCGGTCACGCTTCGGTACAGCACCACCGTCGGAATCGTCCAGAGCATGCGTTCGCCGCTCTCGGAGCCTTTGGCCCGCTCGAGCCACTGTTGCACCCGCTTCAGGGCGGGACGGCCGACGCCCTTTCGGACATAGCAGAGCGTTATGTGGCATCGAAACGGTCGATCCTCGAGAGGGAACGAACGCTCGCCGAGCGCGGCCCCGAGGGCGGTGTAGACCCTCCCTGCGGCGTCATCGACGTCTCGCGCGTCGGCCCAGAGTACACGCGCTGCACTCGCCTTCGGGAACGCTCCGAGATCGCCGAGCTCGATGCGGGGAGCGGGGAGCGGATTCTCCGAGATTTCGCGAAGTGTTTCCCGCGCCGACTCGATGGCGGATCTCGGCTGTTCACCGAGAAAGTGCAACGTGATGTGGAAGTTCTCGGTTTTTATCGGACGGAGAATTCTGCTTCCAAGCTCGGCAACCGCTCGATCGCGGAGCGAGGCAAGCTGTTCGCGCAACTCCGGTGGTAGAGGCAACGCGAAGAAAATCCGTTGGGTTTCCATGTGCACGGAGACCGTAACACGGATTATGACGCCTTGCCATCGTCGAATCTCTAATTCTATAATTCGGGGGCTATCCGTATGCAGCAGCATTCATCACCCAGGCAGCGGCTTGAGTTGCTCGCGTTTTTCGGGGCACTCTGCCTTTTTTTCGCATCTATCGAGTATCTGTTCCCGAAACCGGTGCCGTTTTTCCGGCTGGGGTTGGCGAATCTACCGGTTCTCATCTCGCTCAACCTCTTCTCGCCTGCGTACGTTCTCCTTCTCGTGCTGTTAAAGGTTCTCGGACAGGGGTTGATAAACGGGACGCTCGCCTCGTATGTCTTTCTCTTCTCGCTCGGCGGAAGCTTTACCAGTGCGATCATTATGCTGCTCGCGAAGCGAATCGGAGGAAGGCATATATCTCTCGTCGGGATCAGTCTCTTCGGTGCGATAGGGAGTAACGTCGTTCAGATCCTGCTCAGCCTGCAGTTTATCTTCGGCATGACAGCGTGGGTCATAGCGCCTGTGTTCATGACACTCGGCGTCGGAAGCGGGCTCTTCGTCGGCCTTTTCGCGGAGCGATTCCAACAGCAGAGCAGATGGTTAGCACGTATACAGGAGTACTATGGCCCGCACCCGGAAGACCGACAGCTTCCTCTCACGCAACATTAACGCCGTTCATCTCTTCGTCGGAGCAACTCTGATTCTGCCGGCCTATCTCTTTCAAACGAACCTCGCGATCCGAGTTCTGCAGGTTCTGCTCTTCGCATGGCTGGCGACGGTGAACGGCAAGCGGATAAAATGGGTCTACTTCGTTGTAATGGTCGTTTCGATCACCTTTTTTCACACACTCAATCCGTTCGGGGAGGTACTTGCCCGCATCGGGCCGTACACAATCACTCGGGGGGCTCTGCGCGACGGGCTCATGCGCGGATTCACGATTATCGGCCTGGTGTTCATATCGCTGTTCTCGATCAGACCGGACCTGAAGCTTCCGGGGCGCCTCGGAGGTCTTCTCGGTCGTGTATTCTGGTATTTTGAGCGTATTTTCGCCTCGAAACGCAGAATCCGGGTGAGTGCGGTAATCGAAAGTGTCGACGAGGTTCTCGAATCGCTGTTCGTTCCGGATGGAGACGGCGAAGAGGGCGAGGACGCCGCCGGAAACGTTCAGGAGCAGACTTCCTCGACGCTCGCGGGAATACTATTTCTCGGAGTCTTGCTGGCGGCCAACTGGGTGCTTGTGTTCATCGATATTCCGATTACGCTGTTGTAAGTGCAGAGAAGGAGGACGGTAGTGGCAAAGAACACGATGAAAGCAATCGTGAAGAAGTACGCCGAGCCGGGTCTTTGGCTCGACGAAGTCCCGATACCGGAGGTCGGGATAAACGATGTACTGATCAAGATCGTGAAAACCTCGATCTGTGGTACCGATATCCATATCTACAACTGGGACAAGTGGGCCCAGGCTACCATACCGGTACCGATGCCGATCGGACACGAGTACGTCGGAATCGTCGATACGGTCGGCAGTAATGTCCACGATTTCCGCCCCGGCGATCTTGTAAGCGGTGAAGGGCACATCGTCTGCGGGCACTGCCGGAACTGTCTCGCCGGCCGCCGTCATCTCTGTGCCCACACGCGGGGGGTCGGTGTGAATCGGCAGGGGGCGTTCGCCGAGTACCTGTGCATACCCATGAGTAATGTCTGGTACGCGGACAGTAACATCCCCCGGGAGATAATCAGCTGTTTCGACCCGCTCGGAAACGCGGTACATACCGCGCTGAGTTTCGATGTGCTCGGCGAAGACGTGCTGATCACCGGAGCCGGACCGATCGGAATCATGGCAGCGGCGGTGGCCCGGCACGCCGGAGCGCGCTACATCGTGATCACCGACGTGAACCCGTACCGGCTCGAGCTGGCGAAGACGATGGACATCACGCTGGCGGTGAATCCGACCGAAACAAACCTGACCGATGTTCAGCGTGAGCTCGGTATGGTGGAAGGTTTCGATGTCGGCATGGAGATGTCGGGCAATCCGAACGCGTTCACCGATATGATCGAACAGATGTGCCACGGCGGAAAGATCGCAATTCTGGGCATTATGAGCGGGGAGCCGGAGATCGACTGGAATACGATCGTTTTCAACGGTCTGCACTTGAAGGGCATCTACGGCCGCGAGATGTACGAGACATGGTACAAAATGACCACCATGATCCAGAGCGGACTCGATATTTCACCGGTTATTACCCACCGCTTCGAGTACAGCGACTTCATCGAGGCGTTCGAGACAATGAAAAGCGGCCGTAGCGGCAAAGTTGTTTTGAACTGGGAAAACGTATAGGAGAGCATCGATGTACAGCACGGTACGAGACGATCTGACGCGGGAGCTATCGGAGATCCGTGAGAGTGGTCTCTATAAGGAAGAGCGCATTATCACCTCGCCGCAGTCGGCGCATATCAGCACTACCGATCGGTCGGATACGCTGAACTTCTGCGCGAACAACTACCTCGGGCTGTCGAATCATCCGAAGCTCGTGAAGGCGGCGCAGGATGCGCTCGACCGCTGGGGATTCGGGCTCTCGTCGGTTCGGTTTATCTGCGGCACGCAGGAGATTCACCGCAGGCTCGAAGCGGAGCTTGCCGACTTTCTCGGTACCGACGACAGCATTCTCTATGCGAGCTGCTTCGACGCGAACGGCGGGTTGTTCGAGCCGCTGCTCGGCGCCGACGACGCGGTCATCAGCGACAGCCTCAACCACGCGAGCATCATCGACGGCGTTCGCCTCTGCAAAGCGCAGCGATTTGTGTACCGGAACAACGACATGGGCGATCTCGAACGTGCGCTCAAAGAGGCGAGCGGGGCGAGGCGCCGCCTGATCGCCACCGACGGTGTGTTCAGTATGGACGGGATAATCGCGCAGCTCGACGCGATCTGCGATCTCGCCGAGCGATATGACGCGCTGGTGATGTTCGATGACTGCCACGCCGTCGGGTTTCTCGGCGAGGGCGGGCGCGGAACCCACGAGTACCGGCGGGTGATCGACCGGGTGGACATTATCACCGGTACGCTCGGTAAGGCGCTCGGCGGGGCAACCGGCGGGTATACCGCCGCCCGTAAGGAGATCGTCGAGCTGCTGCGGCAGCGGTCGCGCCCGTATCTCTTTTCCAATGCCGTCGCGCCGAATGTCGTTGCCGCGAGTATCGCCGCGCTCGAGCTCGTGAGGACCGACACATCGCTGCGTGCGAAGCTGTTCGAGAACACCGAACGATTTCGCACCGCTATGAGCGAGGCCGGATTCGATATCGTGCCCGGCGAGCATCCGATCGTGCCGGTCATGCTCGGTGATGCAAAGCTGGCTACGAAGATGGCCGACCGGTTGCTCGAGCGCGGTATTTACGTTATCGGCTTCTCCTATCCGGTGGTCCCGAAGGGCCAGGCTCGAATACGTGTTCAGCTTTCCGCGGCACACTCGTCCGACGATGTGGATCGAGCCGTCGCGGCGTTCCGGAGTGTTCGCGAAGAGGTGGAATCGGCATGATCAA
>SLAN01000066.1 GCA_007126865.1 Spirochaetales bacterium
ACGAGGGTTCGACGTAGTATTCGACACCGTCGGAGGCGAGACGCTGCAGAAAAGTCTCCAGGCCGTGCGTATCGGCGGGCGGGTCGCGGGAATCGCGATGCGCACCACCGGCAGTTTCGCTCCGGTACACGAGAAGGACTTAACGCTCAGCGGCGTGTTCATGGCTGCACCACTACTTACCGGTAATGCCCCCGCCATGGTGCACCAACGACACATTCTCGAGACGCTCGGCCGCTGGAATCTTGCCAATCGATTCCGCCCGGTTGTCGACCACAGACATTTCGCGCTCGAGGACGTGGGGCAGGCACATACCGCACTCGAGTCCGGCGGCGTACTCGGTAAGGCGGTAATCGAGATCGGTGACCACGCTGGAGAGCGGAGCTAGGTCCGGTGCCTGAGTACGGAAGCGTTCCCGAACGTGTGGGGGAGGTGTCTCCGGATCTCTTCTCTGCGCTCGACCTGCGTGTCGGCACCGTCGTAGAGGTAGAAGATTTTCCCGAGGCGCGCAAACCTGCATACCGGCTCCGCATCGACTTCGGAGCGCTCGGGATAATGAACAGCAGTGCACAGCTTACCGAACGGTATTCGGCCGACGACCTGTTCGGCCGACAGGTTGTCGCCGTGGTCAATATCGGTGAGCGACGGATCGCCGGATTCACCAGTGAATGCCTCGTTCTCGGCGTCGATGACAAAGACGGGCGTGTCGTCTGCCTCAAGCCCGATGCTCCCGTCGCGAACGGCCGGCGTGTGTACTGATATGGCTCCGAGCCTCGATGAGTGGTTCTACAAGGTTGAGCGCTTCGGCTGGCGTGGAAAAACGTACGAGCTCGGTCTCAGCCACGCTCTGTTCAGCAGTGACCGTATCGACGACGGATCGAAAGCTCTGCTCGGAGTTCTCGACGCACGGATGGACGACCGCTCGGATGTCCCTCGAGTTAACCGGGTCTACGACATCGGCTGCGGAAACGGCGTGCTCGGAATCTGTGTCGCCGGTGGGCTCTCCGCCGCAGAGTTGATTCTCGAAGACCGCGATGCGCTCGCGGTCGCGCTCGCCGTTCGGAACGCCGAACGAAACGCGCTGGAGTGCCGGACTGTGCCGTATCCTCGACCGACCGGGATCGGAGCCGGTGTCGAGAGCGACCTGATCGTGTGCAACGTACCGGCGAAAGCCGGTGAACCGGTACACCGCCTCATCATCGACCACGCGCTCGCCAATCTTGCCCCGTCCGGCTTCTTTCTGCTCGTCGTGGTCAATCCGATTGCCGATGCGCTCGCGATGCATCTCGAGCGACGTTCCGCCCATATCGAACGGCACGCCTTCCCCGGTCACACCGTCTTTGCGGTCGAACATACTCCCACTACAAGGGTAATAGAGCCTCCGTTGCCGGACGCGTATCGGCGGGGCGAGCAGGTAACGCTCGAGTTTCGCGGGATCGCGTATGAGTTCACGCCCACCCTGGGACTCGGAGAGTTCGATGGCCCCTCGTATACTACTGCGATGCTCGCTCGTCTCGCCCTCGAGCGTTGCGCCGATCGTCCGGCCGTTCTCTACGAGCCGGGAGCAGGACACCTTCCGCTGATTCTCTCCCGGCTTCCGGAAGGCAGCCGTCCGCGGTCGTATCTCTTTGCCTGTCGCAATACCCTTGCCCTCCATGCGCTCGAAACGCTCAACACCTTCCCCGGCGTGCCGTACAAGTCGGAGATTTGTGAGCGCCCGTACGAGCTTCGACGCTTTGTCACTTCGGACGCGCTCGTCGTTATGCCTGTGGTGCCGGAGCCGCATACTCCGTTTGTCGAGGAGCTCCGCGGCGTTGCGGAGGCGGTTTCACATGCCGGTGGCGTCCTCGCAATCGCCGGTGCATCGGCAACCATATCCCGGCTCGAGAAGCGTCGTTTGCCGTTGCGAATCGTACGTCGAACGAAAAGCCGCGGCGTTCGCGGATTGATTCTTACACCGCGCGATCGAGCTGTTCGGTGAGCGTATCCCAGACCGGGTCGGCAGGAGGTGCGGCAACAATGCTGATCGGGTGTTCGAGTATCGGGTGCCGGAAGGATAGCTCGCGAGCATGAAGATGAATCATTCGATCGCGGTTCCCCCGCCGGGCGCCGTATTTCCGGTCCCCCTTTACCGGGCAGCCGATCGCGGATAACTGAACTCGAAGCTGATGAGTGCGTCCACTTTCCGGATGCAGTTCCACGAACCAGTACCGGTCGCTCTCACCAATGGTGGTATATCGGCAAACACACCGCTTTCCTCCCGGCATCGGCCGGCCATACCAGACACTTCGGTTCTCCTTGTGCCGGTGCACGAGGTAATGCTCGAGCTCGCCGGCGTACGGTTCCGGCGGCGATTCGACCGCCGCCCAATACGTCTTGCGTATCTCTCCGCGTCGGAACATGGCGCTGAGACGGGTGGCTACCGTTCGTGTCCGCGCATAAAGCACGACGCCGCTAACCGGAGTATCGAGCCGGTGAACATCGTAGAGCTGCCCGACCGAGGCAGGGGCAATCGATCCGGTGCGGTTCACCTGTGTGGGCGCGGCGACGAGTTTATTGACGGAGATCAGGTGCTCATCTTCATATAGGCGCGGTGCTGCAGACAAAGTGACTACACTCTCGCCAGGGCAGGCGAATGGTGTCAAGGCTGCGCCGTGCTCCTTAGGTTCCGTGCCCGCCTCGTCGCCACCGCTGCGCAGCACCGGCCGCTGCCGGCCCCAGTCGACCATACGGTAGGTGTACGCATGAACCCGCGAGATGATACGCTCGAACTGAACAAGCACGATGAGTGATCAGGCACGTTTTCCGGACGAACTAACCGCTTTTCTCTTTGAGTACGCCGAAGAGGTGGCGCTATCATTCCCGGAGGCCAATGCGATTCCGGTGAATTTGAGTATCGCCTATTTCGAGAGCATCGTGTACCTCACCGCGCGCGTACGAGTTCTCCTTCCGTATTTTCAGATCTCCGAAACCCTCGTTTCGGATGTCCGCCTGTCGGTGCGCGAGCGGCTGACCGAAGAGTTTCGTAACGCCGACCCCGAATTGCTCGGCTACCACACCGATCTCGCCACCGATGAATACGACCGGATCTGCCGGCGAAATGCGCCGTTCAGCGAACAGTGGTACCATCAGCTCTTTGAGGTATTTCGCCGACGTATGTGCGATTCGCTCAGCACGTCACGGCGCTATATCTGGAACCTCGAGATAGATCCCGATAGAACCGAGGAGAACGACGACGAGCAGCTTCTCGAGTTCGTGCATCGTGCCGAAATACACCAAGTCGTCCCGTTTCAACGACTTGTGATAAACTTTTTCAACTACCAGATGGAATAGGCGCCGGGTGCAAAAGGCGCGAGATGGAATAGGCAAGTGAGTAGCCGGATGCCGATCCGAGTCATCATAACCGGAGGTACGTTTGACAAGGCGTACGATTCGTTACGCGGGGAGTTGACGCTTTCACGCACCCATCTGCCGGACATACTGCAGATGGTCCGGTGCACCGTCGATACACGTCCCGAGGTTCGTCTGTTGAAGGACAGTCTCGAGATGGACGACCACGACCGGCAGATCATCGCCGACGCGTGTCGCGAATGCGAGGAGCAGGTGGTCATCGTGACCCACGGTACCGATACCATGACAGAGACGGCGGCGGTGGTCGCCGCAGCGCACCTCGACAAGACAGTCGTTTTTACCGGCGCGATGATTCCCTATGCTGTCAACGGCAGCGATGCTCTGTTCAATCTCGGTGGTGCATTCGCCGCCGCACAATCGTGTCCGCCTGGAGTCTATATCGCTATGAACGGTAAAGTATTCGAGTCAGGAGCGGTTCGTAAGAACCGGAGCAACGGAGTCTTTGAGGAGGTAACCGGTGACCGAAAAACGACCGACGCGCGATGATGCGCTCCGTCTCGTCCAGGAGCATATCCAGAACGAGAACCTTCGAAAGCATTGCCTCGCCGTGGAGGCGGTATTGCGGCATTTTGCCGAGCATTTCGGTGAGGATGTCGAGAAGTGGGGGGCGATTGGATTGGTACACGATCTCGATTGGGAGGAACACCCCGACGAGCACTGTACGCATACGCGGCGGATTCTGACCGAGGAAGGGTGGCCGAATGACTACGTCCGGGCGGTAATGTCCCACGCGTGGGGAATGTTCACCGATGAGAAGCCGGAACACACCATGGAGAAGGTGCTCTATACGATCGACGAGCTGACCGGTCTGATCACCGCGACTGCGCTCGTTCGACCGTCGAAGAGCATTCTGGATATGAAACCGAAGTCGGTTCGGAAAAAGTGGAAGGAGTCCGGCTTTGCCGCCGGGGCGAATCGCGAGATAATCGAACAGGGGGCGGAGATGCTCGGGATGGAACTCTCGGAAGTTATCGAACACACGCTGAAGGGAATGCAGACCGTTGCCGATGATCTCGATCTCGCCGGCGAAGCGGGCGATTGAATCGCGACCGATCGGGTTAACCGATCCGAGGCGATGAGCCGATACAGGCGTTGAGACTGAGCATCTATGCGCGGGGTCCTCACGATACGGACCCGGCGATCTTCGCTTCGCCGGTTACGCTATGTCGACCATTCCCCCGACCGACTGTACGTTGACGTAGATATCGCGGAATCGGCCGCTCGGCTCGATCTCGCCGACGGCGCGCGGATTCAGCGTGCTCAGATACGAGAGCACATCGTTCATGTCGTCCGAATTGTGGCAGACGGTATAGCGGAAATAGAGGCGCTTACTTTTCAGCAGATTCAATACGCGACGATCCTTGCAGACGGTCGGATCACCGTATTCACGCAACGCATGGCGCAATCCGCCGTACCATGCCCGTCGCGTTCGAATCAGATTCGGTGTGTTTCCCTGATCGAGCACATAGAGCTCGAAAATCCCGGCAACCGAGGGGACCGAGCGGATCACCGCCGACTTGCTCGCTCGCTGAATCGGCGACCATACGACCGTGAAATAGGCATCCTGACCACGGTCCTGTCTTGTAATCGCTGCGTTTGTATTCGCCATCGATTCCATCAATCTATCGGAAGAGGCCGTTGGAGGAAAGGAGGGAGAAATGATTTGTACGGTTGATGTTGGAAATTCCAACATTGTGGGCGGGGTGTATCGAGAAGCGGAGCTCGTGGCGCACTGGCGGCTCTCTACCCGCCCGTACCGCACCGGCGATGAGCTTCGCGTAACCTTTCGCGAGCTGCTTCGCGAGGACCGGATCGATGCCGACGAGATAGACCAGGTCGTTTTGAGCAGTGTTGTTCCACCGGTGACCGACGAGCTGCGACACGCCCTCGAGCGGCTCATGCCCGTTACCCCGTTTCTCGTCACACCGAGCTCCGTCCCGTGGCTCGAAATCGGAACCGAGAGCCGGAACGAGATGGGGCCCGATCTCATGGCGAACGCGATTGCCGGCGGTGCCTTTGCGGACGGCTATGTGTCGGTGATCGACTTCGGAACCGCGATGACAATCACCACAATCGGGCCGCGGAAGGAGGTTCTCGGTGTAAGCATCGCGCCGGGGCTTGCCCAGGCGACCGTAGCACTCAGCAGCGGGACTGCACGGCTGCCGCAGGTTGCGCTGGAGGCTCCGCCTCGTCCGTTCGGTACCAATACCGTCGAGGCGATCCAGTCCGGCCTCGTGCACGGATATGCGGCGATGGTCGAAGGCATGATAGCTAGGCTGGAGAAGCACTTCGATGCTCCGGTAACAGCAATCGCCACCGGCGGTCTCTCGAGCATTGTCGCGCCGCTCGTCGGTGCGATCTCTCACATCGACCCGTGGCTCACACTGAGCGGCTTGCGCATGATTGCGGAGAGAAGAGCCGGGTAGAAGGTGAGCCCGCAGTAGAAGGTGAGCCCGCTTCTCACGGCGATGCCTCGCTGGTAGTATAGCGGCCACTGCGCACGTAACGGATATCCGCGTCGCAAAGGAGCTGACGACGAATGAAACGCATCGTACTACCTGTATCCGGCCGGTCCGAAGAGCGATATGAGCTTGCTCCGTCAAAGATTATCTGCCTCGGACTCAATTACGCCGAGCACATCAAGGAAAGTGTTTCG
>SLAN01000131.1 GCA_007126865.1 Spirochaetales bacterium
CACCGAGATGAGTGTTAGAACGAGCAGAAACCCGAACAGGAACGCCGACCTGACCAGTAGCCTCCATGTCTCCATACCGTTCACGGCACTATGCTGCATCTCATTGCCGTTTCGAGCCATTCGGGGATTCTCTCTATATCCGCCCACGAATCGTGCCTCATACTGGAAGCCTCGTGGTGTGATTGTCAGAACCGTGAAAGAAACGAGGGCGGTCTCCTTCCGGCTCATCGCCATCATTCTATTCATTTTTGCCCTCGCCTGCGACCAACCTTCGGAGCAGATTGCGATTCGTTGACATCGCGCTCACGGCGCCGTATTGTCTGGCAGCATGAATGAGACAATCGCTCACTGGAACTCGATTGTTCCACGTCCGGTGGATGTACGTCCTCTTTCCACCGGAGATTCTTCCGTCGACGGCATTCAGATTTCCGAGCCGATCACGGTTTCTTCGGATAATAGCGTACTGGCCCGTGATGTGGCCGCCGTGATCGCGATCGCTCTCGGCGAATCGTCGGTGCGTGCCACCGACAGTGCTACTGCGACCGTGTTCGTCGATTGCGAGAACCCCGGCGGGCAGGACGGGGCGATTGTTTCACAGCGCGAGTCGTGGCAACTCGAGTGTGGGGGAGACAGTGAGCAGATCGTGATTCACAGCACCCACCGTCTCGGTGCGCTGCGAGCGGCCGCCTCGCTCGCACAAGCGCTGGCGGTGAGCTCGCTCGAGACGTATGCGCCGTCGTCGGATCAGGGCGCACGCCGGGCTATCGTCGTGCCGCGCGCGGTTGTGTCCGGTGATTTCGCCTTTTCGTGGCGCGGCGGGATGCTCGACTGCTCGCGACATATGATGAGTATCGGGTTCATAAAGCGGTTCATCGATCTGCTCGCGCTGCACGGAATGAACATCTTCCATTGGCACCTGACCGACGATCAGGGGTGGAGATTGCCGTCGAACGCATACCCGGAACTGGAACGAAAGGCTGCCTGGCGCGACGATAACACGACCCGATACGGACACTACGGCGGCATTTATACCGGAGACGACATAGCCTCGGTTGTCGAACACGCGACACGGCGCGGTGTAACGGTGGTGCCGGAGATCGATATTCCCGGCCATGTCAGCGCCGTCCTGCATGCGTACCCACAGTTCGGCTGCCGCGGTGAAGAGCTCGATGTGCCGGTACGCCATGGAATTTTCGAGGATGTTCTGTGTGCCGGCTCGAACGAGGTGCACACCTTTCTCGAGACCGTCTTCGACGAACTCTGCGACCTCTTCCCCGGTCCGTATATCCATCTCGGAGGTGACGAATGCCCGTCGACCCGGTGGAGCGAGTGTCCGAAATGCCGGGCACGGATGGAAGAGCTCGGTATCAATGATCCCGCACTCCTGCACGGACATCTCGTCGAGAGCGCGGCGAATGCAATTCGTCGCCGCGGCCGAACACCTGTGGGATGGGACGAGGTGCTCGAGGGCGGGCCTCCGGCCGGCATGCTGATCATGTGCTGGCGAGACGTGGCGCATGCACGACCGGCTATCGAATCGGGATATGACGTGGTGATATGTCCCACAAATTGTGCCTGCTATTTCGATCACAAGCATCGCGACGACCCCGACGAGCTCGGCCGTCTATCGGTGTGCACGGTCGAGGACACGTACGGCTTTAATCCCGGCGGATTGAAGAGCGAGGGCCGGAAAACCGGAAACAGTCACGGAACGGTCGTCGGATCGCAGGGAAATATCTGGACGGAGGGAATACCGTGCGGGAAGCACGCGGAGTATATGGCATTCCCGAGAATGGCGGCACTGTCGGAGGTGCTGGCCGGGACTGCTCGCCGTTCCGAATCGCTCGCCCTTGACCTTGAGCGCATTCGCGCTCATGCACGACGGCTACGACTCCTCGGAGTAAACGCGTACGACGGTCCGCCGATTTAGTCACATTGATGTGAACGCCCCCGCACGCGAATACGCAGGTTACACCGCGTAATCGCCGGCCGATCGTTGTCTGCGGTCCGGCGGCCCCGTGGGCCGGGAGACCGCCTTCGCCGGCCGATCGTTGTCTGCAGTCCGGCGGCCCCGTGGGCCGGGAGATCGCCTTCGCCGGCCGCGCCACTGTTCGTTCAACAGCCCGTTTTGTCCTCGCGGCCTGAGGCTGTACTTTTCGATCGCTTGCGCAATCCCGTGCTTTCGTTCACCTTTTGGTGGATGAATTATGTCGAACGCGTAGTTGATGGTTTGAAGCGTCGCGATCCGGCGCAGCCTGAGTTCCACCAGGCGGTTGGTGAGGTTTTCGATTCCCTCCTTCCAGTGCTCGAAGAGCGACCCGAATACGAGGAGGCGGGCATACTCGAGCGCCTCGCCGAGCCCGACCGGGTGATTCTGTTCCGGGTAACATGGCTTGATGATGCGGGGCGAACTCGCGTAAACCGCGGGTTCAGGGTTCAGGCAACGAACGTACTCGGGCCGTACAAGGGAGGTTTGCGCTTCCATCCCACGGTGAATCTCAGCATACTCAAATTCCTCGGGTTCGAGCAGATCTTCAAGAATGCGCTCACTACGTTGCCGCTCGGCGCCGGCAAAGGCGGTTCCGATTTCGATCCGAAGGGCAAAAGCGATGCGGAGGTCATGCGCTTCTGCCAGAGCTTCATGACCGAGCTCTCGCGGCATATCGGCCCGAATACCGATGTGCCGGCCGGCGACATCGGAGTGGGAGCGCGTGAGATCGGCTTTCTCTACGGACAGTACAAGCGGCTGACGAACGAGGTTACGGGAGTTCTCACCGGCAAATCGGTCGGTTGGGGCGGGTCGCTGATCCGGCCGGAAGCCACGGGGTACGGAACCGTCTACTTCGCCTCGGAGATGCTGAAAGCCGCGAAACTGTCGCTCGACGGTCAGCCGTGCGTTATCTCGGGGTCCGGGAACGTTGCACAGTATACGTGCCGCAAACTGCTCGAGCTCGGTGCGAAGCCGGTTTCCATGTCGGATTCGGGAGGCACGGTATACGATAAGGACGGCATCGACGAAGAGAAGCTTGCGTGGATCATGGAGCTAAAGAACAAACGGCGCGGCCGCATCCACGAGTACGCAAGTGAATTCAAGTGCGAGTACCGGGAGGGCCGTCTGCCGTGGGATATACCGTGTTTTGCCGCGTTCCCGTCGGCAACGCAGAACGAGGTCGATGAAGCAGGCGCCAAATCGCTTGTGGCTAACGGATGTCGACTGCTTGCCGAAGGCGCCAACATGCCGTGTACACCGGAAGCGGTCGAGGTACTCCGTAACGGGAACGTCCTCTACGGCCCCGGCAAAGCCGCGAATGCCGGCGGCGTCGCGGTATCCGGGCTCGAAATGAGCCAGAATGCCATGCGACTCAATTGGCGCAGCGACGAGGTTGATTCCCGACTCGCGTCAATCATGAACCAGATTCACGAAGACGCCTACGCAGCTTCGGAACGGTACGGCGATCCGGGCAATTACGTGCTCGGCGCCAACGCAGCCGGCTTTACCCGTATCGCGGACGCGATGATCGACCAGGGGGTCGTATAGCGCATCCCGATCGGCTCTGATGACCGACTGCTTGACGGCACGGCGGTTTCGATTCTCAGCGTTCGCGATAGATTATACAGGTTTGCGTGCGTGTATCGGCAAAGCATGTAAGCGCGGCGTCATCGTTGTCACCGGAAACTACGGAGATGCATTCGGCGATCTCGGAGTCGCTGAGCTCCGGAGTTTGGGCTGCGAGCTCGGTGCGCAATGCATCGAGACGAAGACGATTCCGGCTTCGTGCGGAGAAGTGGGCTACATAGAGCATGTCGAGCTCTACCATTTCGTGGAAAACGTGAGTTCCGAGGGACAGATCGGGCACAAGCCCGTCGTGCATGATATCGACTTCCATCAGGACCGCCGCATCGGAGATGTCGGCAACGTGAACCGGAACGCCGAGGGCGGGCGTGCTTGTTCCCCAACGCCCCGGACCGATGAGCATTACCGTTTCTTCGGGGAATCGTCGCTTGACGATCGGCCTCAACGAACGTGCCAGCGCGTAGCGCTTCGCTTCCGGGAGCCGGCCGTAGGCAGCAGGGTCGACGACCACAATACGGTCGATCCTGATCTTGCGGCTGTGACCGATGACCCCGCCGTGGCTCTCGATGTACCGGTCTTTCTCGTCAGGTGTCGGCAAGGGGCCGGCTACCGAGCCGGTACCCTTGATCTGGAGAGGACGGCATTGCACGACATTGATTGAATAGACCTCGTTGTTGTGGAAGTTGGCCGTGAACTCGATATCCACCGCTGCCCCATAGGCGCGCTCAAGCGTCTCGAGCATCTCGCGCATGTCCGCGACGAAACTCGATCGCTGCAGCAGATATCGAAAATCGATCACTCGTCCGAAATCGCGGTCGAATCGCGAAAACACGGACAGCGGCAGAGACGGAGCCGACTGAAAGAGTGTTTCGGCATCCGGGCTCTCGATCCGGTTGTTGTCGAGGTTCAGTGCGTCGATATGGCGCTGTGAGTAGCGCCGGCGCTCCTCATATCCGGATGTCGGCTGAGCTCCGGGCGCATTCAAGGCAACTATTCGGGTATAGTCATCATCATTGCGCTCTACGGCCCGCGTTCCGAGGCCCGCTACGAGCCGGATCATCCCTGCGTTCGGATCGATATCGGCGTTCCAGGCGTATGGATTGAATGAGAAACCGACTCCGGCGATATGCGGCAGGTGCCAGTCGCCGTGCCGACTGCCCGAAACACGCTGAACGAGAAGCGCCATCTGCTCGTCACGGTCGAGAATCCCTCGTTTCTTGCGATACTCGAGAGCCTCACGACTCATCGTGCCGGAGTAGATCCACTGCACTGCGCGAACGAAGGCGTTCAGACGCTCACGCTGAGTTCCCTGGTTAACACAGAAAATGCTGTCGTACTTTCCGGCGAACGCGTTGCCGAACGCATCCTCGAGGAGACTCGACGAGCGAACGATAATCGGAGCAGGTGCGAAGTAGTCGAGCATGTCCGAGAAGCGCTGGAGAATGTAGTCCGGAAAGCTGCCGGAGAGCATTTTGTCTCGAATGGCATCGTTATGGTCCAAATAGTGACGCGGATGCTTCTGTAGCTGTCGGTACCACCAGCAATCGTTCTCCACCAGATAGGAGTAGAAGACATCGGATCCGATAAAGAACGAATCGTGCGGTTCGAGCAGCTCGTGCCACTTCGCCTCCGTCGACCTGAGAATAGCAGTCGCCGCGAGCATTCCGGTGGACTTACCGCCGATCATTCCGGTTCCGATCATGCGCTTCCAGATACGGATGACATCTTCGAGGGTGAAGTAGCGCTCGAGCAGCCCGTACATCCGGTCCCGTGCACCGGTAAGCATCGACAGAAGCTCGTGGAACACCTCGCGTCGCTCGTCGCTCTGCGGAGAGCTCTGTGTCGAGCGGGCGATCTCTTCAGCGCGGAGGAATGTCCGATCCCATATTCCGATCATGCGATAGCTTGCCGAAGGCAGCCCCGGCCACGGACGTGCGTGCAGTACACGCGCGATCGATGGGCTGTCGGTAACGAAATGGGACCCGTCGGCGGTGAGCTTTCGCATCTGTAACAGGTCGCGGCGCTCGCGCCCTTCGATTTTGGCCGGCATGGCATACGTTTCACCCTCCGACCGGTATAGATCGACAAACAGTTGCGTAGTCTCGCGAATCGGTTTGACCGCGTGAAAAGAGTGAACATGGCGTTCAATGCCGAAGTAGGCGATCGTGCGCAATCGCCGGAGATAGGGACACGTTACGCTGAAGAAATTGCCGATCATCCGGTCGCTGAAGTAGGTGCTCGACAACTCGGAGAGAACATCGTAGACGAAGTTTGCCCCGATTCCGAGCTTTCGGATCACAGAGTGAATGTCGGTAATTACCCGTTCGAAGCCCTTCTCCGGGTTCACGTTATGCGTCACCACGCCGGAACGCTCGGTAAGCAGCGGCCGATGGCCGGCGAAACGGAAGTAGTGCACCGACCCGCCGTTCGACAGAACGTGATCGACGCGGGCTCGAACC
>SLAN01000035.1 GCA_007126865.1 Spirochaetales bacterium
TCTCACGTCGTGGAGGAGCATAAACGCCGGCGACACGGGCCCGGAAGCGCCGCATCGCCGCGTGCGCCCGGCACGGTGGGCCGTACCGGGCTACAGTCGGTTTGTCTGCTACCGCTCTCGTGTGTTACCGCTCGTAGATTCGATGCAGGATCGACACGACATTGTAGTCGTTGATCGGCTGCGGCATGATGTTGGCGAGACGATTGTCGACGCCGGCCATACGCGCCGGGTTGTACGTATACACCCAGGGGATCTGCTCGATCCAGATTTCCTGCAGACGCCGGTAGCCGGCAGCCCGCTCATCTTCGTCGAGGGTGTAGTTGGCGTTGTACTGCGGATGACGTCCGAACCATACGTCGTCGACCTCACGCTCCCAGTCGCGTCGCGGCTCTTCCTGAAGCGGCTCGATCATGTGCAGGTTGCCCGAGCTCGGATAGACGTTGGCGCCGCTGATCGGATCGACCGAGCCGGTGAGACCGATGATAATCGCGTCCCAATCGTATCCGCCGGTGAGCTGACCCACGATCGCGTTGAAGTCGCCCGGCTGGAAGTTCACCTGGACGCCGATCTCCGCGGCTTCCTGGGCAAATGCTTCGCCGATGCCGACTCGCTGGCTGTTGTCGGAGTTCGTCTGCAGACGGAAACTTATGCGGTTACCGTCCGGATCCTGCCGCCAGCCGTCGCCGTTGCGGTCGACGTAGCCGATCTCGTCGAGAAGGTCGGCAGCCCGGTCGGGATTGTACTCGTACGCAGCCTCCGGCGCGCCTTCCCAGTAGAAGGGGCTGAACTGCGGCACAAAGCTGTACTGCGGATAGCCGAATCCGAATGCGATGTTATCAATCAGCGTCTGGCGATCGACGAGGTGCGCCATGGCCTGGCGGAACTCGAGGGTGTTCATCCACTCGATGACGTGATCGTCCACCGGCGAATCGGGGTTCTGGTTGAAGGTAATGAACTGCGTTGAGGCGGCCGGCCCGATATCATAGAGCGTCACCCCGAGCTCTTCCTGTCGGTCGACGAGCACGGCGTAGTCTTCGCCGCGAAACGCCGAGCTTCCGGAGCCGTATACGTCGATCTCTCCGGCGAGAAAACGCTGGAGCGCGGTATCGTTATCCGGCACGACGGTAAACTCGACCTCGTCGAGGTACGGCAACTGGGTTCCCGCATCGTCGCTTTCCCAGTAGTAGTCGTTGCGCTCGAGGATTACGCGCTGACCCGGTACGTAGTCACCTACCACGAAGGGGCCGGTCCCGACGATCGAATCGATATCGGTGTCAACTCCCCAGTGGCTGTTCATTGCGGCGAAGCCCTCTTCGCGCAGAATCGGCTCGAGCATGTGGCGCGGCGCAGGCGGAAGCCCGCTTACCGGGTAGACGAGACCCGCGTAAACCTCGGTGACCGAGACGCGCACGGTGCGATCGTCGAGTGCTTCCCACTCGGCGAATTCATCGCCGACCATTTGACCGGAGGTGTAGTTGCTCTCTACGTCCGGGTGTGTGACGATCTCCGAGCTGAACACGAAGTCGTCAGCGGTCACCGGCTGCCCGTCGCTCCAACGGAGCCCCTCGCGCAGGGTGAACGTTACCGACAGATCGTCGTCGCCGATCTCCCAGCTCTCGGCCATGGACGGTTCGATCTCCAGCGTGTGCTGATTCCGACGAACCATCGCCGAATGGAGCATGTTCGTAATATCGGTCGACGACGTCTCCGCGGCGATCCAGGCGTTGAATGTCCGCGGATCGCTGGTTGAGGCGACGGTCATACTGCCGCCCTGCTGACCGAGATCCCAGCCGGCATCGTGATCGATGGCTACGAGCCCTTCAAACTGCGAAACAGCTCCCTCTTCATCGACGTCGATGACGTCCGGTTCCTCGGGCGCCCCGCCCGCAAACAGAACGGCAGGTGCCAGCAACAGTGCCAGCACTGCCGAAAGCAGCGTAAGCTTTCTCATTTACTTCCTCCCTGACGGAATAGAGTGGTTGTGAGCAGAGAGTATCAGAGGCCTTCGCGTCTGTGCAAGCGAAACTTAGCAGTCCACCTCACAATACTGTTGGAAAAGACGAACCAACCTACCCGACCGTGGGCCGCGACTCGTAATCGTCGATATCGTCGATTCTCGACTTAATCGCACCGAAGATTATGTGATTAGCTTCCGTTTTTCTCTGGATTATTGCGGACAATGTATATTAAGATAACGAAAACCACGGGCAGAGGTAATAACGGCATGACCGAGCATATATCGGAAAATACGGTACTCCGGCTGGCTCGCTATCTTCGCGTTCTCAATAAGCTACGCTCCCTCGGATTCGTCAAGGTTTTCTCCAATAACCTCGGTGACGCGATCGGGGTAACCCCCGCGGTAGTCAGGAAAGACTTCTCGACGATCCAGATCCACGGAAACAAGCGGGGAGGATACTCGATCGACCATCTCATCGAAGAGATCTCCCGGATTCTCGGCAAGCGTACCGACCAGCCGGTTGTAATCGCCGGGTGCGGCCGCATCGGGACGGCCCTCATGGAATACACCGAATTCGCGAGAGAGGGGATTCAGATCGTTGCCGGCTTCGACTCCGACCCGGAACGGCTCGATCCCGAGGGCGATATTCCCGTGCTCGACATCTCGCAGTTACCCGACTTTGTCGTGGAGAACCAGATCCGCGTAGGCGTCATAAGCGTCCCCGACAGCGCCGCAGCGGCCGTGTTCGAGTCGATGATGCAGGCGGGTATCCGGGGTTTTCTCAATTTCACAACCGTAGAGCTGAAGTGCGCCGGCAGATGTCCGGACAACATCTGCGAACACGAGTGTGTGGTGCATAACGTAAACATCAGTCTGGAGATCGAGAACCTCTTCTACCTGGTGCACCTGAAAAGCAGATTGCAGAACTCATAAGCACTCGAGCATACTAGGTCGGATGGCAGGACTACCGTGGATCACCTCAGCGCGAAACTCGCCCGGCGAGGCCGTGAACCGCGCCGAGGAGATGGTATTGCGCTACGAGGCCGGGTATACCTACATGCAGGAGACGCTGCTCAACCTCCGACGCGAGCTCTCCTTTTTTCACGATCCGCTCGAGCAAACGTACTGGATGGCACGTGCGGAGTTTCTGCTCGGCGGGTTGAAGCGCTCGATCGGCGATCGACGCGGCGCCGACGCGTCATTTCAGCGCTCGCTACATTTCGCCGAGGAGGCGCTCGCCCGGCGCGAGTTCAGCGACGCCTTCCGAATCCTCGCTGACGCCCTCGGTCAGCTCCTGACTCTTCGTGGGATCCTGTTTCAGTTGTCGAACGGCTTGCGGGCAAGGGATGCTGCGATCATGGCCCTCGAGCTGGACTGGAGCAACCTGCGGGCACACGTCAGCGTTGGCGCCTACTATCTGAACGCTCCCGAAGTCGCCGGCGGCGATGTCGAGTACGCTACCAGTATTCTCGCGAATGTGGTTGCCGACCGCAGATCGAACCGGATCGAACGCTTTCTCGCCTACGGTTTTCTCGCCCTCGGCTACGACGAGCTCGACGATCGGAGGCGGTCTCACGAATCATTCCGGGAAGCGGCGGGAATCTTTCCGCGCAATCCGTGGCTGACCAGCATCGCCGACGAAATCGAGGCACCTCCGTCGTAAGTGTCGTTTCGAGCCGGTACGGTTCCGTCCGGCTGTTTCGACGCAGTTTCACGTGGGCATGCTTCCGCCCGGCACATTCGCCGAGGTTTCACGTGGGTATGCTTCCGGCCGGCAGATTCGCCGCCGTTTCACGTGGGCATGCTTCCACCCGGCAGATTCGCCGCCCGTTAACAGCCGCAACTCCGTTGTGCCGCGGCCGACGACGCATAGTCGAAGCCGAGCCGTTCACTGATCACGGTATTGCAGCGCTGCAGCACGTCGGCCATGTGTGCCTGGGCTTCGGAGAGCTCTTTCGTAACCTCGTGTCCGTTCACTTTCTGCTCGAGCGTTCGCAGCTCGGCAACATCTTCCTCAACAAGCGTTCCTTCGCTCTGCTTCGTCCGCAGATCGTGTACGAGTCGCGTGTAATCCAGCCGCAACGCGTACAGCTCGCTGTTGCTCTCGAACGCCTCCCGCGCCTCGAATAAGCGGCGGGTGGCAGGCTCTTCCCCGATCTTGCGGGCGAACATCTTTACCGCTTCTTTCTGTGCTGCTTCCATCTGCTGTAGTCCTTCTCAGTTACAGTCCTTCTCAGTGGCACCCGCACGAGGACGGACGAACCATCGCCGCGAGGTCTATACCGAGCTCTTCGCCCATGATCGCGTTCAGCTCCCGCAACTCCTCGACAAGGGCGGCCTGTGAGGCGCGGTATCGAGCGATCGTACTATGCTCGCTCATTTCGCGTTCGAGACGCTCGAGCTCGGCTTCGTCCTGCTCGCGGACGCCGCCCCACTGGCCGGCAGCCTGTAGGTAGTTGCTGCGGCGCTGGTACTCGGCGAAGAGCGCCTTTGCATCCGCGTCGTCTTGCAGCGCCTCGTAAGCCGCCTGATACTCGCGGTACGCAGCGCCGGCGGCGACGGCATCCGCGAATTGCGCCGCAACATCCTCGAGCGAGGAACTCTCTGCCGGCGTTGAGAGATCCGCGGCATTCGTTTCGGTAACGGTCGAGTCGGACATCGATTCCTCCCTAACTACCTCTATCCTGACCCACCAGGCGGTCGTTTAACAACCCCATCAGTGGTGCACAGTGCACGAGCCTCCGGACCGACGTGCTCGTCGCACCGCCCGTGCCTGTCATGCGGGGGATCGCTCCAGGAGCTTGTCGGACATGTGGGCAGAATTGAATATTGGCACAACCTGTTGCATACTCCCGCCCTTCACAATGCATGTTCGCGCAAGGGTATGCGCCCAATATTCAATTCCGAAGTGAAGTCCGACAAGCTCCTACTTACAGCGGGTGCCGCGCCCGCACCGCATCGGCGACCGCATTTATGGCGGCGGCCTGCTCGCTCTCCGGCTCGGCAAGCACGAAGGGGGTGCCGGCGTCCCCCCATTGCCGGATCCCGGCAAAGAGCGGTATCGCTCCGAGAAACGGAACCTCGAGGTTTTCGGCGGCACGCTCGCCGCCTCCGCTATCGAAAATATCCTCCCGGTGACCGCAGTTCGGACACACGTAGTAACTCATGTTCTCGACGAGTCCGGTGATCGGCACATTCACTTTGTTGAACATCTGCTGGGCGCGGTTCGCGTCGGCGAGCGCAAGATTCTGCGGCGTCGTGACAATCACCGCGCCGGAAATCGGCAGGGTCTGTACGAGAGTCAGCTGAACGTCGCCGGTACCGGGAGGGAGGTCGAAGACGAGATAGTCGAGCTCGCCCCACGCCACTTCCTTGATGAACTGCCCGACCGCACCGCTGGCCATAGGACCGCGCCAGATGAACGGTGCGTTCTCCTCGGCGAGAAATCCGATAGACATGACCAAGAGACCGTGCGCCGAGAGGGGGAGAATCTGCTGCTTCTCGTTCACGCGCGGCTGCTCGTTCACATGGAGCATGATCGGCAGACTCGGACCATAGACATCAGCGTCGAGGATGCCGACTCTCGCCCCGTCGCGCGCGAGGGCTGCCGCGAGATTCACGGCGACCGTCGACTTGCCGACGCCGCCCTTCCCGCTCGCCACGGCAATCGTGTATTTAACCGCTTTCATGGAGTCGGGCGTACCGCCCTGCGCGGCGGAACCGTGTCTCGCGGCGCTCGCTCGGCCACCGGGGCCTCCGCTCGCCCCGGCACCCGCGGCACCGCTCGACGCTCGGGCACCGGCCCCATCTCCCTGCTCAGAGTCGCTCCCCTCGGCGGAGCGGTAGGCGAGCTCGACCTCAACGTTCTCAACATCCGGGAAGGCGCCGAGGAGCGCCTTCTCGCAATCGTTTCGAAGGTCACGCTTCAGCGGCGTCGGCGGCGCGGTCAGCGTCATGCGCACTTCGATCGCGTTGTCGGAGGTTTCGACCGAGGTCACGTATCCGAGCGACACAACATCCTTTCGCCGGGCGGGGTCCTCCA
>SLAN01000081.1 GCA_007126865.1 Spirochaetales bacterium
CGAGGCTACCACTTCCGCTTTCACGTTCCGCTGCATATCGGTGACCTCTTCCGGTCGTTCATCGATGAGCAGAACGATCATATACACCTCGGGATGATTCTCGGTGATCGCGTTGGCTATCTTCTGCAACAACACCGTCTTTCCGGTCCGAGGGGGACTGACGATCAGGCCGCGCTGCCCCTTGCCGATGGGGCAGAAGAGGTTGATCATGCGGGTCGCAGGGTCACCTTTCGCCGTCTCCATGTTAAGCCGAATATCCGGATAGAGCGGCGTGAGGTTATCGAAAGGAATTCGCGATTGCGCGACGCTCGGGTTGTCAAAGTTGACGGTCTCGACGCGAAGCATCGCGAAGAAACGCTCTCCTTCCTTCGGAGGGCGAATCTGACCGTACACCGTATCGCCGGTCTTCAGATTGAACAGGCGAATTTGCGACGGCGAAATGTAGATGTCGTCCGGACCGGACAGGTACGAGTTCTGCGGACTTCGAAGAAAACCGTAACCGTCGGGAAGAATCTCCAGTGATCCGTACGCATAGACGTTGCCGTTTCGCTCGGTATGCGCCTTCAGAATGGCGAACACGACTTCCTGCTTCTTCATGGAAATCAGGTTGTCGTGGCTGATACCGAACTTTGCACCGAAACTGCGCAGGTCTTTGAGATTCATCCAGATAAGGTCGTTTATCGACAGCGCCTTGCCGTCGTACTCCCAGTCGGTAGCAGTCCGGTAATCGCCGGTGTTCAACGTCGGCGGGGGACTTGTCGGCGTGGTACCGCCACCGCCGTTATTGCCTCCACCGCTCGAATTGCGTCCGCCTCTCCGTCGCCCGGATCGACTGCGGTTTCCACTGCGACGCTCCTCGCCGTCTCCGTTGGTTCCGACCTCGGCTGAGCTCTCCGATGCTTGCTCGCGTCCCTCGTCGTTGTCGCCGGCGCCACCATTGTCGGAGTCGGAATCATCTTTCGACTTCGTGGCGCGGACCCGCTTCTTCCGAACGGTTGCTCGACCTTTGGAGGAATCGTGCTCGTCGGAGTCGGTTGTTTCGTCACTTCCACCGTCGGTGGTCATTTCGAACTCCTGCTGTGTGTCGTCCGAGGGAACACTCCCGTCGGAACCGTCGTGTGCGTTTCGTCTTATTCGCATTGATGCCATTCAACACTCCAGGTGTTCTGCATTGTCATCGATTTGGGTTCGGTTCATGCTTGCTCGTAGCCGGGTAGTTACTTCTATCGGGAAATGCTCTCGTTTGTGATTACCCTGCGTGGGGAACGCTACAGCGTAGCCCAGTTTCTATATACCGTTATGTGGAATCCACGATGTTCGCAGGGAGCCGCCGCAAAGGCTTGACTGAGCTCAAGCAGGAGGCGGAACCTCCACGCAAGACCTGACAAAATCATAGCTCTAAGCGGAGCGCCTGTCAACTACACCGTCGCGTTCTGCCGCCGCCGCGTTCTGCCGCCGCCTTCTGCCGCCGTCGCCTTCTGCCGCCGCCGCGTTCGTCGCCGTGTCACCGTCCGTCAGGTGCGCAATCCCCGAAAGCATCCCGCAAAATACGCGAACCTCCGGGAACATCGCTGTGGAGCGCTGCAACGAGCGCCCGTCGGTATCCGCGAGTGACGATGGTGTCTCCCGACTTCGGGAGAGCGGCCACTATCCCTCCGACTGAAAGACGCCCTGTACGCTCTTGCGAAGCTGGTTTGCGGGAACGGCGAAAATATCGACCGCATTCACATTCTTGATCATCTCGCACTTCCCTTCAAAAACGACCCCTTCGCCGATCCGTACCCGCGCCGTCCGTACATTCCCGTACATCTTCGCTGCGGGAAGCATCTCGACCCGTTCCGTCGCGTGCGCATTCCCGCGAAGGGTGCCGCCGATGATGATCGCTCGTGCACGGACATCGGCGCGGACGACCGCGTTCTCATGAATGTAGAGCATCCCGTCGGACTCGATCTCGCCCTCAAACGTACCACTGATGCTCAACGATTCACGAAAGCGCAGCTTTCCCTTGAGCAGCGTGCCCGTACCGATTCGCGTCGCAGTACGCGGCGCCTTTCCGCCTTGATTTCGTGCCATTATTTCGCTTTCACCGCTTCCTACTTAGTTTGCATCTCGAAAACTCCGTCCCAATCCACGGGAGGCGGAGACTCGAGATAGTGTCTGCAGCGTTCCACATAAACCTGCGACGGCCCGTCGGTCGGATCGTGCTCGAGCGCCGACTCGAAGCAGGTAAGCGCCCGCTCGAAGTCACGAAGCTTGTAATGACGTCTGCCCTCCGAGAACTTCTCGCACGCGGCGCGTTTTTCTTCGCTAACCACGATTACCGTCCGTGTCCGGCTTCTTGCCGGTCTCAAACCGCTCTCGATACTTTCGATCGAGTACCTCGACGGTAACTTCCTCTTCTCTTATCTCGTCACCCTGGCGGGTGAGATCATCGATCTCGCTCTGCAGCGCATCGAGCGCGGCAATAGTCGAGTCGGCCTCGCGTTTTACCTCGGAAACGAACTCCTCGAGCGCCCGGCGATCGTCGAGTGGCAAGGTATCCGCACGAGCGCGCAGCTCAATCATCGGTTCCCGAAGCTTCTCGGTAAAATAGACAAGCGACTTGTTCAGTGATTGCGTTACCGCAATTCGCCGCTCCCGTCGCACCACCTGCTCGGCCATCTCTCGGTGCCGCAATACCGCTTTGATTCTGGCGAGAACCTCGGAGAAGTTAAAGGGCTTGGTGATATAGTCCTCGACACCGAGCTCAAACCCCTCGATCTTGTCCTTCACATCGTCCATGGCCGAGAACATGATCACCGGAACATCCCGGATCGTCTCGTATTCGGCGTCGTTCTTCAGTGCCCGCGTCATTTCCCAACCGGTCATACGGGGCATGATGTTGTCGACTACGATGAGGTCCGGCCTCATATCGAGAGCCTGCTGCAACCCTTCTTCGCCGTCGGAGGCTCGGCATACATCGAAGCCGAGTTTCGAGAGCATTACCTCGAAGAAGTCGAGATTAATAGGCTCGTCGTCGACGATCAGAATCGTTTCGCTTCTTTCCATGCTGTCGGCGCCGATTCTTTATCGGACAACTCCCGCTTGTCAATGTTAGGTCACGGGGAAGCGAAGCACCGCGCCTCCGTGAACCGCCCTATCGTCTTCGTCCGTCGCGCACCGCTCCGAACACCATGGCGACCGCCGCCCCGGCGAGCACGATGACAGCGAACCAGTCACCGAATCGCGTATAAATGGTTTCCGACGCTGTGTACACCGGGGCGTCGGCGATGAGGTAACTCTCCACCAGCGGTTCATCCATTGCGGTGATTACGCCGTTCGGGTCGACGACGGCGGTAATGCCGCCATTCGTCCCCCGTACCATGGTTCGCCGGTTCTCACCTGCGCGAAACACCGACATCGCGAAGTGCTGCATTGCGGCGGACACGCTGTTCGCCCAGCGATCGTTCGTAAGATTAACGATTACCTCGGCGCCCTCTCGTACGAACTCCCGCGAAAGATAGCCGAAGGTATCCTCGAAACAGATAGGAGTGGAGAATCGCACGCCGTCGGAGGTCTCGAATACGGTATACTCTTTCCCTTGACCCCAGAAATGCGTGTCGAACTCGAGCAATAAGTCACGCATCCAGCCGAAAAGCATACCATCGTACGGAAAGTTTTCGGTGAACGGGACGAGATGCACCTTCCGGTAGGTTTCGACGATTTCACCTCCCTCGAAGAGGAGCGTGGCATTGTAGTCGACGCGGGAAACGGTCCCGTCTTCCTGGCGTTCCCGCCGTGCATCGCTGTTTCCGACGATGTACGGAACCGTTTGATCTGCCATAAAGGCGCGGATCCGATTCACGAGTGCGAGCGTGTCCGGATTCTCACGAAACTGCGAATGGTACCCGATCGGGGGGACGAAGCTCGTCTCCGACCATATTACCGCCTCGATCGAATCGTCTTCGGCGAGCGCCGCCTCGCTCTGGCGGATCGAGCGACGGAGACTCTCCTCATAGGCGGCGAGCCCGCCCTGGTGCGGGTCGACATTCTGCTGAACCAGCGCAACCCGCCAATTCCGGCTGCCGGAATAATCGGTGCGCAGTACAACTCCGCCGATGAGAAGCGCCGCCGCGAGAGCGACCGCGTATGCTCCGAAGTCGATACGATATCGTCGGAACGCCTGCCGCACGGTACCGGCGAGATCATCGGCTTTGACGCTCAGGAAGATGGTCGCCAGAAGCATGGACGGGAGCACAACAAGCAGCGACACCCCCCAAACGCCCGGCACGCTCGAGAAGCGTACAAGCGCCGGAATCCGGTATTGCGAGTATCCGAGAATACCGTACGCGTAACCGAGGAACCCGAGAGTGCGCAGGTACTCATAACCGACCCAGATGGCCGTTTGCACCAGATAGCCGTTTCTCGGGAAAAACCGCTTCGCCAGCTGCAGCAGCGGAAAGAGTACGACATAGTAGACGCCGTAGATCAGCGGAACGATGAGGATCGCCAGTACGTGAAAGCTGCCGATCCAGTAGTTGTGGAGCATGTAGCTCACCAGTCCGTACACCAATCCGTACAACGCTGCACGCAGCAGGCCGGCTCTGTTCACTACGTAGACCGCCGGCGCGATTGCGACGTACGCCAACGGCCACCACCCTGCGTCGCTGAGAAAGTGTGGGAAACTGAAAGTGAAAAGGAGCGCCGAGACGGCGAGCAAAAGGAGATCGAAAAGCGTATGCCGCGCCGGAATCCGGGCCCGAGCCGATGTGACCGAATCGGGCCGATCCGCTTGCGCAGACGTGGGTGCGCCGCCCCGACTCCCGCTTGGCGGCGAGGCCGGCTTTCCGCGCGGGGAGGAGGTCGAAACCGCGCTTCGAGAACGCGCTCCCCGCCCGCTCTTTCGCCTTCCCGACTTTGACGCCATTATCCCGGCTACTCCCTCAACGGCCAGGAAGCCTGCTTCAGCTCCTTGCCCGGGCGGAAAACGACCACGCCGTGATTACGCACTCGCACGGTCTCGCCGGTCTTCGGGTTTCGAGCACGCTCCCTCCCTTTTCGTGTTCGGATTTCGAAGGTTCCGAATCCGCGGAACTCTATCGTCCTGTCGTTAATCAGCGCCGTCTTCACCTCGTCAAAGAAGGAATCGATTATCTTATGGATGTCCTTCTTACTGCACCGTGAGGTCTCGGCAATACTCTCGACTATCTCGGCCTTCGTAAGCTTACCGTTTTCTTCTGACACCCCTGACGCTCCTTTCTCTTCACGAAAGATTGCTTGCCGCCGTAGAGCCGGCACGAGTTACTCGTCAGGATGATGCGCGCGATGAGTTCAGTTTCCTATTGAGTCGTGATTTCGTTCGGGCTACCGTGTTCCTGTGGAACACGCCCTTGCCCGCTGCGGAGTCGAGCAGTTTTTCGACGCTCACCAGCTGCGTTTCCGCCGCAGTGGTATCTCCCGCGCTGAGCGCCCCGTTGAATTTGCGAATGCCCGTGCGGACACTACTCCGCACACTGCGGTTACGCAGCCTTCGCTTCTCGCTTTGTTCGTGACGCTTCTGCGCCGAGCTCTTAGCCACTATGAAATCCTCCGTTCGATGTCGGCTATTAATGTCAGTGTAATAACGAGCGCGAAAGCTACCAGATAACTCGTTTCGTGTCAATGCTTAAGAAAATCGGTTGTGCGGTTCCTGGTGACAAATCCGGTCGATGAAGGGGCGATGACCGAGATTTTGCCGCGCCTGCTTCGCACTTCCGTCGATTTCGTGCACACTGAGAGCCGTCCATTCGGTTCCGGAAAAAGAAGTAGAGGAAGTGCCTTGGGTAAACTCGTCTTCGTAATCTACGCGATTTCAATGCTGTTCTACTGGGATCTCTCCATGAAGACGCGCGACGCGATCAGCAGGCGCTGGGCGCGCTCATATCTGCAGCGCGGACTCCCCGTATGGTGCCGGCAGCTATTCGCTGTCGCCAATCTGTTGACCGGCTTTCGCA
>SLAN01000055.1 GCA_007126865.1 Spirochaetales bacterium
GAAGCAACCGGCAGCTGTCCGATCATTAAGTCGCTGGTATCGAGCGAATGATTTTTTGCGATCGCTGTAATCTTCCGGTTGCCGGCGTTTTGCTGTCAGGCACGCACGTCATACGTGATCTCGTCCGATGCAAAGAGCCTGCGGGTATCACCCGGGGGCTCGGGCGCCGGTCGAAGATGTCAGGAAACGAGCGGGATGCGCGGTGAGCTCGATTACGTTCGGTCCGACGATACTCCCGGCGGCAGGGCCAGTGTCGCGCCAGGCAGCCTACTTCCGGTAGGTTCGGAGAACATCGGTTTCTCGTTCTACAATACTTGATTATACAACTATTTCCGGATATGATTCCACTCGACGCTTAAGGCGTTTATCCAGCGGCGTCCGCATCGCCGAGCTCCGCTACGATCCGGCGGAACAGCGCTCTGGTCGCGCGGATGTCCCGGGCGGCGTTCCGGTAACCTGCGCCGGTTCTAACGATTACCGTGTCGCTCGGACGGTGGACGTATATCATCCGGCCGAAGATGCCCATTGCCGCGAAATCGTCGTCCGGCTCCGGCGGTATCCACCAGTGGTAGCCGTATCCGGAGGGGCAACACGAGAGCGGATTTTCCCACCCCGGTTCGAGATGCGGCGCCTCGGCGGTTACCGAGCGTCGTACCCACTCGGCCGGCACGATTTGCCGTCCGTTCAGCCGGCCGTCATTGAGATAGAGCATCCCGAACCGGGCATAGTCGCGCGATGTCGCGTTAATCCCGAAGGATGCGAATGGCGCGCCGGTCGGATCGACGTTGACCGCGGCGTGTGACTCCATGCCGGCGGGCCGCCAGATATCGCGTTCGAGCAGGCTCGCCAGTCGCTCGCCGGTGGCAGCTTCGAGTACCCACGCGAGCACGACCGTATCCGAGCTGATGTAGTCGTGGTATGTGCCCGGCTCCCTCCGGCTGGTGAGCCCCACGATGTGCTCACGGATCGAGTGCCCGCGCAGTATGGCGAGAAGCGGCATGCGGTACACATCGGCGAACGGATTCCATCCAGTACGTCTCACTGAAGCGCACGCCGGAGGACATCGTCAGTACCTGCCGGATCGTCACCCCGGCGTAGCGGGAATCTGCAAGCTCCGGTACGTATTCGGTCACCGGATCGTCCACCGAACGTATCTCTTCGCGGTGTCAATTCGTTCCTCCTCGAGGCGGAACGAGGCCGGAAGCACATCCGTGTCGGCCCCGTCCCCGGGAAGCTGGTGTACCGACCCGTCGGTCGATACCGTTTCGCTCGGCAACAGCTCGTCGAGGCTCCGGAAACCTTCCACACGTCCTTCCGCCGACAAAAGCGACAGTGCCGGGGCGAGCGGAGTCGAACGCAGCCACACGTACCCCGCCGCGACGACCACGGTAACCGTGCACACGACCGCCACGATGCTGATAAGCACGATTCTCAAGAGGTGCCGGCATCTCATTGTATATACAACTATACTACGGGTTGCGCTCTTCGTCCTCTTCTGTGAGGAAGCGGTTGATGTGTTCGTCCATGTTGGCGATCGTTGCATCATCGCCCCGGTTCTTGTCGCTGTACAGCTCGACGTCCGCGCCTTCGAACAGCTCGCGGGCCGAGTCGGGCCGGCCGCTGTACACTCCGATACTTACCCGGTAGTCGACCGGACGGGAGTCGTCGGAAGCTTCGAGCAACGCCGAGAGCCGGTCGCCGACGATTGTCGCGCCCCGGCGGTCGACATCCGGCATGAGCACGATGAACTCGTCTCCGCCGTACCGCGCCACTACATCTACTTCGCGCACATTCTCTTCGAGCAATCGCGCGAGATGGCGCAGCACCTCGTCGCCGGCGGCATGGCCGTGCTCATCGTTAATCTTCTTGAAGTCATTGATATCGATCATGAGCGCTCCGAGCGCTCCGCCGGTGCGCCTGCAGCGAGCCAGTTCCCGCTCGATTGCGGTCGAGAGACCGCGTCGATTCTGTACGCCGGTCAGGTCGTCCCGTGTGGCAAGTTTGCCGAGTGCCTTGAGATAGTACGCTTTCTCTATGGCAACGGCGGCAAAATCGGCGATGGTGGAAAGAATCTTCAGATCGAGGGCGGTAAACGGTTCGCCATTCAGTTTGTTCACGAGCTCGATGACACCGAACGCCCGCTCGCGCGAGAGCAACGGTACTCCGATGATGTTGCGCGTCGTGAAGCCGGTCAGCTCATCGACCGACGAATCGAAGCGAGGGTCGCTCGCGACATCGCTCACAATGAGCGGCTCACGGTTCCGGAGAATCCAGCCCGCGATTCCGACATCGCTCGCAATGCGGTGCCCCTTGAGCTTCGGCGCCTCCGCCCCTCCGGTCACCACGGCGAACTCGAGCTCGTCACTCTCGTGGTCGAGTAGCAGGACCGACCACGTTCGCGGGGCGAACACCTTCCCGATGTTCGCCATGACCCGGTCGAGCGTCTCCCGCAGCGTGCTCGCCGAGGCGATATCGTGAGCCATATCGGTGAAGAACGAGAGCCGAATCAGGTCGTCGGTGCCGCCGTCTTCCATATACCGGGAACTATACCAACTCCGTGCACCGACTGTCTCGAAACAACAGAGGCGCGGGGGATCGTCGGTCGGACTCCGGCGGCGATCTCGATCGGACAGATCGGCGACGGGGCGTTCGCCGCACGGCGCCTCGGCGGGGGCAGGTGCCGGTCGCGTGCGCCTGCCGCACCTCCCGAAGGGTCACTCGAAATTGCACGGCGAGGGAACGTCGGATAGAATAATCGTGCATTACTAACGCAGCACGAAGGAGACCGTATGTCGAGCCCTGTTGCTCTCGATCGCGACCAGACGAATTCGCTCGTAGAGGAGCTCAATACCGCGTTCGCTTCGGAACCCGAGCGTTTCCGCGCGTGCCGCACGATCGCCCGGCTCCTGGGAGCACACCTTTCCGGCGGCGGTGCGCTGCGGCTCGTGCACTGGGTGCCGGAGCTCGACACAATCGTGCGGGGCGGAGGCCGCTTCGAGCTGGAGATTATGACCCCGCCGCAACACGTTCGGTTTCAGGATCTCGCCGACGGTCGCGCACACAACCTCGAGCTCAGCCGGGTTCGACTTCCGATGCTGCCGGTGCAGGATCTGTTGGCCGGCGTGTACACCGGCGTGCGCGCCGGCAACAAGGAGACCGCCGGTGCCCTTTACTGGATCATCTACACCGACCCCGACGGTCTCGAGCACATCGTGCGCGATCCGCTCGCCTGCTCGATGCCGCTCGGAGTCTACGCGCCGGCTGAGGTGTACGATATCGAAGGCATGCTGCACGGGCGCCGCGACGCCGAGTACTTCACCACACACTACAAGACGATCTATCCCGACGGCAGCTACCGGGCGCGCGACATCGGCAGCACCCTCGAGATCCATCCCAACACGGCGACCGCCGAAGGCACCATCGCCTCGCTCACCCGCCGCTATCGCGAGATCGCGGGGAAGCTTCGCGCGGCGATCGAGCGTGAGGATCGCGATATCTACGCTGAGCTCTTCGCCGACGAGCTCGCCTTAATCGGCTACGACACCGTCGAGCTCATGCCGGAGGTGCCCCAGAGCGAGCGCGTACGCACCGGCGGTGGTGAGTTTTTTGTGTTGGGAGATGAATCGGGGGGAGATGGGTCGTGCCACGCGGCTGCGGACGGACACCGGAGTGGCGCGGCGGCAGCCTCCGGCGATTGTGACACCACGCCCGCCGGCAACCCGACAGCCGCCGGCGATTGTGACACCACGCCCGCCGGCATCCCCGCAACCGGCACCGACTGTGGCACCACGCCCGCCGGCATCCCCGCAGCCGCCGGCGGAAGCGCCGTTCCGACGGCAGCGAGTGAGACCGGCGGCGACACCATCACCGTAACCATCAAAAAGCCGAACATCGGCAGCTGGGGCTACGATGTGGTGATCTACGGTACCGCGGCGGTGAGCCCGTCGATCCTCGAGACGTGCCGCCCGGACGAGTTTCTCGAACTCATCGAGACGCTGCATACGATGCCGGACCGGCCGATTCAGGTCGCGCTCGACTCGGTGCTCGGCCATGCCGATTTTCAGGGGGCGCTGCTGCTGCGAACCTTCGAGCGCGACACCGGCGAGAATCTCAAGTACATGAACAGCGCCTGGCTGACCGGGCCGAACATGTACGGCCGCGACGTGAACTACGGACATCCGATGGTTCGCGCCATTCTTCTCGAGATGTACCGGCGCAAGAACGATTTCGGCGTCGATGCAATTCGCGTGGACGGCGGGCAGGATTTCGTGCGCGATGTGGATGAGCTGACCGGGCTGAAAATCCAGGACGATGAGTTTCTCAACGAGATGTCGACGGTCGTGCAGGAGGTCGCCGGGATCACGCGGCGACTGGACATCAACATTGAAGATGGCCGGCCGTGGCCCGACGATCTGAACTGGATCTACAACTCCGCGTATCTCTGTCACGTGTGGGAGCGCGAGTTGCCGTACGGCGACCGGGTGAAGCAGTGGAGCCCGCTGATCTTCGCGCATAACGTTCTCGCGAAGTTCAAGTGGTTCTACACGAAATGGGATCGCTATAAGGATGTCTTCAAGGAAGGCGCCGACTGGATAACCGGCAACTCGACCCACGACAACGCCCGATACTTCTACCGGATGGTTTCGCCCACACCCGGCCGGGAATACCGCCCCGGCCGACCGCTGGACGATTATTATAATGATGCGCTCGGCGAGAGCATGACCGAGGTGGCGCACAACGGGCTCGACAACGGGGCGCTGACCGCGCTCAACCTCGGTTTCCTGCCCGGCTCGCCGATGTTCTTCCTCAACGCCACCGCTCACGCCCCCTGGCTTTTCTTTCGCGATGTCGCCGACGAGTACGATGTGAAGATCGTCGCCGACGAAGGCGCGCGCTTTCTCGCCTGGTACATCGACGACGCGATCTACGACGATGAACGCAACTTCGTACGGCTGAAAGAGCTCGGGTTCACCCGCCGGGGCGACCTCATCAACTCGCCGCACGCTCCCGGGCACGGCACCGGCTTTCTCGAGCTGCTGTACGCGAAGTGCCGCACGATCAAGTCCGACGCGATGGCATTTCACTACCTCTACGACTCGGTCGACGATCTCGGCGGCTATCGAAGTGCGGAGGAGCTCGCTCGGAGGATCGAGAGCCTGCTCGCACCGAAGACGGAACCTGACACGGCGCTGGTTGCACGGCTGCAGGAGCGCATTGCCGCCGATCGGCGGGAGTCGGATCGCAAGCTCGAGTTCGCCGGAGGTATGATCGATCGCTCTATCGCACAGCTCGAGCGCGAGAAGCGCGAGGCGGCGAGCGACCAGCTATCGCTTCTCGAAGAACAGCTTGAAAAGCTCGCGGTGTTGCGCCGGCTGAAGGAGCACCGAAACGAAGAGGCGTTGCGCCTTCTCATGGAGCACGCGGCAATGCAGGATGAGTACGATCTCGATAGCTGGGCCGCCGATCCGGCGCTGGGGGAGGCGGCGCCGCGTGAGCTGACGGGCGCCGATCCCACCGCCGAGCACCTGCGGCAATTCGCCCGCGCGTTCATGTATGACGCCTTCGAGGTCTGTAATCTCGACCGCCACCGCGGGCGCGTGCCGCACGAGAAAGCGCGCTTCAACTTCGCGCTGCGGCGCTTCCGGCGCGAAAACCCGTGGCTTGCGGCCAATCCCACCAACGATATTCACCGCGACTTCTTCAACCGCAACGTGGTCACGAACGGCGCCCGCCATCTCGGCGGCTGGTCCGACACCGGTGACATCATCAACGCGAATACACTCTACTACGGGTGGCGCACCGACCCGGCAGGCGGCCGCCGGATTCTCCTTATCGCCAATATGGAGGGAAAGCCGCTTTCCACCCTGCCGCTGCGGTTCCTGATCCCGTTCGAGGGCGAATGGAAGGTGGAGATCGCATCCCCCGGCCTCGCACACCTGCCCGAGCGTCTCGATCGCTA
>SLAN01000160.1 GCA_007126865.1 Spirochaetales bacterium
GCATTCGACAGCACGTGTCGGACATCTCGCCCGTCACGATTCTCAGCCGAGACATTCAGGTTGATCTCGGGGTCGCGTTCGTCGAGATTTATGGTTGCATGGACGATTCCGCTGCGAAATGCCCCGATCGCAGCGATCGCCTCAACCGCACCTGCGGCACCGATCAGGTGCCCGGTCATGCTCTTGGTACTGTGTGCCGGCACGCTCGCGGCGAGCTCACTTCCGAGCGCACTGTTAATGGCCATCGACTCGATACGGTCACCAATCTGCGTACTTGTTCCGTGGCAGTTGATCAGCCCGAGCTCGTCGCCGGCAATTCCCGCGCTGTTCATCGCCGCCCGGATACAGCGCGCGGCGCCCTCGCCTTCCGGATGCGGGGCGACCATATCGTAGGCGTCGCTCGTGAATCCGAAACCGGTTAGCTCAGCATAGACGTTCGCGCCGCGTGCCCGCGCGTGTGACAGGCGTTCGAGCACCAGAACACCGGCACCCTCGCCCATTACGAAACCGTCCCGATCGCGATCGAAGGGACGGCTGGCGCGTTCGGGTTCGTCGTTACGCGCGGACAGCGCCATAATCACACCGAAAGCGGCAATACTCGTCTTGTTCGCGACCGCTTCCGAGCCGCCCACGATCATGACATCCGCAAGCCCGCTCCGAATAAGCGATGCCCCGACTCCCATTGCGTGGTTGCTCGTCGCGCAGGCGCTGTTCAGCGAAAAGCTGGGACCGAGCAGGCTCTTCTGCATGGTCAGATACGCGGTCGCCGTGTTCGGAATGGCGTTCACAATGTAGAACGGACTCGCTCCCGACAGGCCTCGCTCGTTAATCCGGGGTATATTCTCTTCGTGGCTATCGAGCCCGCCGGCGCCGGTGCCTATGAGCGCTCCGATTCGCTCTCTATTCTGGATATCGTCGAGCCCGGCGTCGATATATGCCTGATGACCGGCCATATACCCGTACTTAATGTATCGATCGAGTCTCCGGATCGCTTTGCGACTGGGAAAGTACTCGCTGAGATCCTCGGGCATGTCGATCTCGGCGGCGATCTGAACGTGAAAGTCTTCCAGATCGCTGTTCCGGGCGGTCCGAGCCCCGGAAACCCCGGCTTCGAGCGCGCTCCAATAGTCGGGCACATTCAGACCGATGGGCGTTACCGCCCCAATACCCGTGATCACTATCCTCTGGTCGTCCGTCAATGCATCTTCCCCTATACGACTCATTTGCTTACAATCAAGAGAAGCGCGAATGTTGTACAACACCCGGATGCGTCGATCAACCCGCCGGTCAGGTGCCCGCCCGACAGCACATGCGCTGCTCTTCGTTCACGCGTACCCCGAGTCGATCCGACGCCCTTCGGCCGACCATGACGAGCGCGTTCGCTTCCGCTACCTGGCAGCCGAACGAGCGCTTGACCTCGCGATCGCCCGTTCCAACGGCAAGGCTCGCTACTCTCGGGGCATACGACCGGCAAGCCTTTTCACTGTCCAGAACGCGCGCATCCACAGATGCGAAAACAGCAGCCCCTCGGTGACCGGAACGGGCCGGCACGTAGCGCTCGCGTCCACCGACACCCACATCGCCGTGCTCGTCGCTCCCCCGCATTACGATATCGCAATCGATATCGAACGCCACGAACCGGACCGCCAATTCGACGCATTAGCCGCGGTTACGATGACCGACCGCGAGCGTGACCGATTCAGATCGCTCCACCGACGCAGCCCCCGGGAAGCGATTCTCTATTTCTACCGCGCTTGGACCGTAGCGGAAGCGGTCGCGAAGCTCGGGACCGCCGATATCCTGGCAGATGCGGCGCTCGTGGAAAGTGAACCGGCGTTCCCGCGCGGCGGGCCGACCACCGAGCTGGGCACCGCAATCCGGCGCACCACCCTCACTCGCTCGGGACTGCACCGGCCGGCACCGTTACCGGCACCGAACTCCCGTTTCGCTGCGCGTGTCCCGAGAGTCGCGGTCGGAACGCGCACCTCGCGCGTGTTCAAGGCCGCGTTCAACGACACGTTATATCGCGTTGCGTCGGTTCGTTTCGTCTCTCCGGCGCTCACGATCACCACAGCATCTTCCCGGCCGCTGCCCCCGATACTCGTCGCTCACCTTCCGTCGATGGCCCGGTAACTCGAGCCGCATCACTTCTTTTTTTTCTTCTTCTGCTCGCCGCTCTCGGCGACGATCTTGCTCGCCTCTTCGAGCGTCATGGAGTTCAGCGACTCCTCGTCTTTTCGATCGTCCGGAATCCGTACATTCTTCGTGCCTACCTTCAGATACGGTCCGTACTTCCCGTCATAGATAGTGATTTTCTTCCCGTTATCCGGATCGGAGCCCAGCTCGCGAATCACCTTCGAACCGCCACGGCCCTTCTTCTCCTCCGAGAGAATCTCAAGCGCCCGACTAAGCTCAATTGAGTAGACATCATCGTCCTTTTTCAGACTGCGGAAATCTCCGTCGTGGACGACAAACGGACCAAACCGCCCGATATTCGCCTGAATCTCCTTTCCGGTCTCGGGATGTACACCGAGCGATCTCGGCAGACTCAGGTACTTCACTGCGTCTTCGAGGGTTACATCCCGCGGCGAGACTCCTTTCGGAAGGCTCGCCCGCTTCGGTTTCGGGTTCTCATCACTCTGCTCACCGAGCTGAACGTACGGCCCGTACCGCCCGGTCAGACAGTAGATGTTCTCTCCGGTTTCCGGGTGACTTCCGATCGGCTCCGGCCCGTTCTTCTGCACCTCGATCAACTCATGAATATCGCTCTCGGTCAGGTCGGCCGGAGCGATATCCTCCGGGATCGACGCATGAACCGGCTCCTCGGTCTCTTCCGACTGATGCACGATATACGGTCCGTACCGCCCAACCTTGATCTGCGTCGTCTCGTCGAGCTGAGGCAGATCGACCGTCCTGCTCTCCTCCGGCTCGATCTCCGATTCACGCTGTTCGACCTGCTTCAGGAGCCCTTGCCGTTGCTCATCACCGTAGTAGAAGTGCTGGAGGTACTGAAGACGATCGCGCTCCCCCACGGCGATCTCGTCGAGCGCCTGCTCCATTTCCGATGTAAAGCGATACTTGATGAGCGACTCGAAGTGCCGCTCGAGCAGTTGTGTAACGGCGATCCCTGTATAGGTCGGCACGAGCGCATTTCCCTGCCGGCGTACGTATCCGCGCTCGAAAAGGGTTGCGATAATCGACGCGTATGTGCTCGGTCGCCCGATCCCCTCTTTCTCCAGTCGCTGAACGAGGCTGGCTTCGGTGTACCGCGCCGGCGGTTTCGTCTCGTGCGACAGACTCTGAACATCGTGCAGATCGAGGTTCATCCCCTCCCGGAGAGCAGGCAGAAACACCTCACGGTCATCGAGGGCGGCGTCGGGATCGTCCTTCCCTTCGACATATACGCGAAGAAAACCGGGGAAAACGATCCGGACACCGCTGGCGGTAAACTCGGCTCCATCGGCACGTATTCGTGCGCTCACCGAGCGTTTCTTCGCTTCCGCCATTTGACTGGCGAGTGTTCGCTTCCAGATCAGCTCGTACAGCGCCTTCTCGCGTCCGCCGAGTTCGATATCGTCCGGGTGTCGAAACGACTCACCGGCAGGCCGGATCGCCTCGTGCGCTTCCTGCGCTCCGCTCGACCGTGTCTCGAACTGGCGCGGCTCCGACGAAAGATACTCGTCTCCATACAGCTCACCGATCGTTCGGCGTGCTCCGGAAATCGCCTCTCGCGACAGGCTCGGGCTGTCGGTGCGCATGTACGTGATCAGCCCTTCCTCATAGAGGCGCTGAGCGGTGCGCATTGTGTCGCGAGCGCTCATGCGGAGCTTTCGGTTCGCCTCCTGCTGCAACGTGCTCGTGATAAAGGGCGCGGAGGGACGAGAGCTGGTATCGCGTTCGTTAACATCTTCTACAACCCACTTCTCATGTTCGAGGACGCCTCTCAGCGCGTTGGCACGCTCCTCGTCGAGCGCGACTACATTTCGCCCTTCGATAACTGCTCCAGTTTCCGGGTCGAAGTCCTTGCTTCCGGCAACCTTCGCACCGTCGACGCTGTCGAGTCGTGCGTCGAACTGCTGCTTATCCTCGCCAGTCGGGGAAAGCGTCGCTTTCAGATCCCAGTAGATCGCTTTTCGAAAGCGGATGCGTTCGCGCTCGCGTTCGACAATCATGCGGAGTCCGGGACTCTGAACGCGACCGGCACTCAGCCCGTACGCGATTTTCTTCCAGATCAACGGAGAAAGGGTGAAGCCGTACAGTCGATCGAGAATTCGCCGCGTCTCCTGCGCACGCACAAGGCGCATATCGAGATCGCGCGGTTGCTCGATCGCGTGCTCGATCGCGGACTTGGTGATCTCGTGAAAAACCATGCGCTTCACGGGTACTTTCGGTTTAAGGAGCTCAACGAGATGCCATGAGATACTCTCCCCCTCGCGATCTTCGTCGGTAGCGAGGTATACGTCATCGACCTCTTTCAGTTTCCGCTTCAACTGATTGACTATCTTCGACTTGCCGCGCTGTGTAACGTACAGCGGAGTGAATCCGTCCGCGGTGTTAATGCCGAGTCGCGCCCACGGCTCGCCTTTGTACTTCTTCGGAACATCGGATGCGGTTTGTGGTAGATCGCGAACGTGGCCGATACTTGCCTCGACCTCGAAGTCGGACGGAAGAAATCTCCGAATAGTGCGTGCTTTCGTCGGTGACTCGACTATCACGAGGTGCTTTCCTGGCATAGGCTTCCTTTTGTCGTGGTGGTGTATGGTGCAAATTACGGTAGAATAGTCAAGCTATGCAATTCCGACGGATACTCCGGTCAATGGCAATACTGCCGATCGCGGTCTATCAGAACATCATCAGCCCCTGGCTTCCAGGAAGCTGTATATATACGCCGACCTGCAGTGAATACACCCGTCAGGCGATAACGAGACACGGTATCCTCACCGGCTGGGTACTTGCATGCTCGCGTATCCTTCGCTGTATTGGTACGCTATACCACGGCGGACACGATCCCGTTCCCGATACCGTGAATCTACACACTATCGGAGGAGAATACCGGAAACGCTTTCGTTTCGTCAGAGAGGAGCGGCACGATGGCACATGCGATAATTGAGCTGAACGGTACTTACACGGAAACCGGGCCCTTCGCACGCGGTCTGGGCGCAGCGGAGCCGGGGCCGCATGTGCGTCTCGACCGAATTCTCGAGCAGGTCGACAGGATAGTCCGAAAGAGTCGCATAAAGACCGTCGTCATCCACCGAAGTGAGAAGTTCTCCGCACCGTCGCTCGGTGCTCTCGAGGGAATCCGCCTGGCGCTCATGCAGCTGCGACAGGCCGAGCGACACCTGGTCTACTATGCGGCCGGCTACACGTTCGACGATCTCTATCTCTCCAGCGTTTGCACCACTCGCATTATCCATCGGCTCGGCACGGTATCGTTCCTCGGTCGAGCCATATCGCGGCTCTACTTCGCTCGGCTACTGTCCAGGCACGGCATTTCCGTCGATGTGATTCGACACGGAAAGTACAAGAGCGCAATGACTCCTTTCACCGAGGAGAGTATCGACAGCTTTGATCGAGAGCAGCTCGAGCACATTCTGAACCTTATGGTGGACAGGGTGCGTACGATCGTCGGAACCGAGGTCATACCGTCCGGAACCGCACTTGATTCGCTTCTCTCAGGGCGGGTCGTCGATGCACAGTCCGCGGTCGAGAAAGGTTGGATCGAACGCATCGACGACCTTCAGGGCATTAAAGACTCTCTCAAAGAGGAGAAATCCCGGCCCGCGAAACGACGACGCGCGAAGGGGCGAATCGGCAACTCCGGCCCGAACGTCGCGCTCTACTTCTTCGACGGTGCAATCGATCACGGCACCAACCGTCGCAGCCCGCTCCTCGGTCGCGTCGTCGGCAGCGACTGGTACGTCGAACAACTCAAGAAGGTTCGGGATGATAAATCC
>SLAN01000257.1 GCA_007126865.1 Spirochaetales bacterium
CCGCCGAACGATGAAGAACACGCTCGAATTCGATCCGCAGATTCTCAAGCGCTTCGTGAACTTCATGAACAACCCGGACGAAGAGACGGCGGTCGCGCAATTCGGAAGGGGCGACAAGTACTTCGGCGTCGCAACACTCATGCTCACCATGCCGGGCTTACCGATGTTCGGTCACGGTCAGGTCGAAGGGTACGCGGAGAAGTACGGCATGGAGTACTCGCGCGCGTACTGGGACGAGTCACCGGACGAGGAGCTGATCGGCCGGCACGACCGTGAGCTCGCCCCGCTCGCCCGACGCAGGTGGCTCTTCGCCGAGGTCGATGAGTTCGAGCTCTACGACGTGTACTCCGAATACGGAGGTGTTCTCGAAAGCGTATTCGCCTACTCGAATCGAGCCGGCGACGCCCGCGCGCTCGTTCTCTACAACAACGCCTACGATACGGTATCCGGCTGGATACACACTTCGTGTGCGATAAATCGGGGCGGTCGGTCGACCCGATCGCTCGGTGATGCGCTCGGCGTCAGCAATAGCCATGAGAGTTTCACCATCGCGCGCGAGCAGCGCAGCGGACTCTGGTACCTGCGGAACAGCGCCGAGCTGCACGAGCGCGGACTCTCGGTCGATCTCCACGGCTACGAAACTCAAGTCTTCATCGACATGTATGAAGTTCGCGATTCGGCCGACGGTCACTATCGACGGCTGGCGGAGGAGCTCGGCGGGCGCGGCGTGCCGAGTATCGAAACCGCGCTCAAGGCGCAGTTCCTGCGTCCGTTACACTCCCGATTCGACGAGCTGGTCCGCTCGGATGCGTTCGCCCGGGTAGATGCCGTGTTCGAGGAGAAGCGTTCGCTCGCTCCGGTCGACCGCGCCGCGCTCCGACATGCGTATCGCGAGTTCGCGGAGAGCGTATCCGAGTTTTCCGGACTCGGCCGCCGGTCGGAGGAGGCAGCCGACCGGTTCGTTCGAATGCTCGCCGCATTCGAGTCGTTTCTCGAGCTCGAGACCAAGCACGGACCGGTTGCCGGAGAACGGATGCCGCGCCCGATTGCTCCTGAGCGTGAGCTCATGGAGCATGCACGCCGATTCGTCTACGCGCCGTTTGCCGGTGATCGGAGCGCGATCGAGAGCGTGCTCGGTTTCATCATCCTCGAACCGTTGTCGGTATTCGGTGAGGCGGTCGCCGCCGGTGCTCCGGATACGATCCTCTCATATAACGCGGCGAGCATCGCCGACGACCTCATGCTGAGCTGGCGCTGGCAGACGCTGCGGGAGTGTCTCGGCGACTCGGTACGTCGCGGTATCGACGCGGCGCTTACGCTCTCGCGCTGGCATGTCGACGGCCGCAGCGTCACCGAAGTTATTGATGCCGCAATGTACGAACAGACCCTCTGCGAGTTCGCCGGCGTTAACACCTACGACTCGGTTGACTGGTTCGATCGAGACTCGATGCGTTCGCTCCTGTGGTGGCTCGAGGTAACCGCGATAGTGACCTGGATTGCCGATGAGGTTGAGCTCGGTGTCGCGCGAGGAACGCGAGTGCTCGAGTACGCTACCGAACGGCAGAGCGCAATCGCCCGGGAGGCGGAGAGGAGCGAGGCTTCATCGACCGATCGGGCACCGTCCGACCGGCCCGTGTCGGAAGAAGCGCAGGACCGCTCCCGGGAAGCGCCGGACCGCTCCCGGGAAGCGGCGGACCGCTCCCGGGAAACGCCGGAGCGCTTCCGGGAAACGCAGGGCGGTGACGACCGGAAGCCGTTGAGCTCGCAGGAATCGTCAGCCGGAGCAGGGCACGGGACGGGCCCTGCCGTACCCGACCGTCCGCTCGACCGTGAGCGCATGAGCCGCCCGTCACCGCCGCTCGATGAGGCGACCGCGCGTGAAGCCGGCAGAAGGCTCTCGCAGCTCCACAGCGAGGTGGCAGTCCCGGTGCAGCGGGCAGTTGAAGAATCGGGATACCGGGTCGATAAGCTCCTGGAGCTGCTCGGTCGCGGCGAAGACGACGCTACTACAGCTTCTCAATGAGCATGGAGCATTTCCCGGAGGGAATCGGTAGAGTCTTCTTCTTCTGGCCGAGAATCTCGATGGTGAAATAGTAGAGCTTCTCGCTTTCGAGGCGTATCTCCCATCCTCGCGAGGTCTTGTTGCTCAGGATCGTTACGAGATTGCGTTTCAGCGAGAGGTTCTCGATTCCCATGATCTCGAGGGTCGGGATGATCCAGTCGACCGTCTTCCGCGGCAAGCTGATGTAGAGCCCGATAACGTTCTCGATCATGAGCGCGATCGACGAGAGCCCGGTGAACAGCAGAAACATCGGTCTCGGAAAGCCCTGTTTCCCCCGCCACTTCGCCGGCCCTTCCTTTCGAGGCTGATACGCTTCCCAGACGTTTCCTTTCTCCCTGCCCTCCGGATGCAGCGTGTCGAGCATGTAGTAGAGGTGTCGGATCGCACACTCGCGCGCCAGCTCGAATGCGCCGTATTTCTCCAGACCCTTGATGACCATGAAGGTGAACGGCGGATAGACTGACCCTTTGTAGCCCCCGCCGCTCTCATCGAAGTCCGGCTCGTCGGCGGCGAGGGTCGGGAACGGGTTCTCGGTGCCGAACGTCGCCGGATTCCGCACGTGCGCAATGAGCGGATCCGACTTTGCTTCATTCGGAAGCTCAGCGAGAAGCGGCCAGAATCCGGCGATGGTCTTGACCCGTACCTGCTGCTCGTTGGCGTCGAGATCGTAGTAGAACCCGTCTTCTGCGTTCCACATCATCTGATTTACTCGTGTCTTCAACGAGAAGTAGTGGCGCTTGTACTTGAAGCTGATGTCTTTGTCATTGAGTATGTCGCCGAGCTCGGACATGTAGAGCGCATTCAGCGCCTGCTGTGCGTTGAAGTCGATCGGATAGCGAATCTTCTTGCGCGGCGCGTTGGTCATGGTCGTGGCTGCCAACGGGACGCTGTAGAGTCCGTTCTCCCTGCAGAAGTTCTTCTCGAGCCAGGCGAAGTACGCCTCCAGCTTCGGCATGATATCGCGGATCCGCTTCTTGTTGCCGATCTTGTGGTACATGTTGTACTCGGCCCACGCGAAAAGCGGCGGATTGAGTCCGGCCGGATTGTCGCGCGTGAAGACCGGCTTTCCGTCCCGGATGCCGTAGTCGCACCGGATTGCCCCATCTTTCTCCTGTTTTGAATAGAAGTTGTCGAGCTGAGCGCTCGCAGCGAAAATCCGGTTCGAGTACACGCAGAAGAAGGTGGAGAAGCACGCTTCGAACTGGTTTATCGTTTCGTTTCCGGGATGGTTCAGATACTTCGCCTCGAGCTTATTCCGTGTCGTGCCTTTCTTCTGAAAATCCTGGAGCCAGGCCCAGGTCTGGTTGTACAGATCGACGAAATCCTGGTCGTAAAAATGAATTGTCGGGAACTCTTTCCTGGTCAATCTGAACGTCCTTTTTGAGAACCCCTTGACATGGGGGGATAAAGTTGTAGAAAGATACAATACTCGGAAAACTGCCGTCAAACAAACGCACGTTTGACGCGGTATCGGAAGGTATCGTTGTGTCGGCACACCTGCGGTAACCTCATACAAACGGTGACCTCATACAATCCTTGACATTGCCGATGCACATTCATTACAAAAAAGATCGATGATTGATGCGGAGCTTCGGAAAACCGCCGAGCTCGCCAGGCTGAACCTTTCCGACGAGGAACACGAACGGCTACGGGGCGAGGTCGAAAACGTACTCTCCTATTTTGACTCGATGGCCGCCGCGGAAGCCGCGCAGGGAGGAGCGACCGCGTATGCGGTCGACGATAATCCGTCCGAGGCCGGGGGGAATGGCGCTGCCGCAGCACAGGCACGTTCGGTCTCGCAATTGAGACCGGACCGTATCCGCACCGAATCGATCGCCGAGACGCTGCTCGAATCCGCCGGTGATGTCGAAGATCGTTTCATCGCCATTCCGAACGTACTCTGAGAATCGCCACAAAACCGTTTCATAGTGTTACAGGGGGGCAGCGTGATCCGCCATTGGGGTGACGTGTCGAACGACACGTCTGCACGAGAGAAATATCGACGTACACTCGCAGAGCGAAATGACGCAACCGGGGCATTCATAGAGCTCGACGTAGACCGCCGCCCGCCCACGCGAACCGGCGGCGCCCTGTCCGGCGTACCGGTAGCGGTAAAGGACAATATCGCGGTGAGCGGCTTCCGCCTCACGTGCGGAAGTCGGATGCTTGAGAGCTACCGCTGCCCGTACGATGCGACAGCCGTAGAGCTTCTGTACGAGAGCGGCGCGTTCGTCCCCGGCAAAACGGCCCTCGACGAGTTCGGAATGGGCAGCGCGACCGACAGCAGCGAGCTCGGCAGATGCGTCAATCCGTGGAATCGGGAAATGACCGCCGGCGGCTCGAGCGGCGGATCGGCGGCGGCGGTTGCCGCCGGCATGGTGCCGGCCGCGCTCGGTTCCGACACCGGTGGATCGATCCGGCAGCCTGCCGCATTTTGCGGCGTATACGGGCTCAAACCGACCTACGGCGCGATAAGCCGGTACGGACTGGTAGCGTATGCATCGAGCCTCGATACGATCGGCATAATCGCCGATACTCCGGAGCGTCTTGCGGCGCTCTTCGGCGCAATCGCGGCCGAAGATCCGCGCGATCAGACGAGCAGCGCGCGCCCGGAAGGGGACGGAGAAACCGAGCGCCCGGCCGGCCAGGCCGTCGCCGGCGGGGTATCGACGGAGGCGAGCAGCCAAACGGTGGACAACAGCACCGCAACCGCCGATCCGGCCGCCGGCGGGGCACAGCCCGCCGGCCGCGCGCCAACCCCCGCCGACCTTCGCATCGGCATCCTCTCCGGCGACCTCGGGCTCTCCGGCGGCGTCGCCGCCGTCTACCGCGAGACCATCGACCGCCTGTCCGCCGCCGGAGCAACGACCGTAGAGATAACGTTACCTTGCCTGGAGTACGCGGCTGCCGTTTACTACACGATCGCCACCGCCGAGGCGAGCGCGAACCTCGCCCGGTTCGACGGCGTGCGCTACGGTCGCCGGCCCGACTACGCCGAGAACCCCGAGGAGCTCACACGCCTCGCGCGCAGCGCCGGGCTCGGCGACGAGGTGAAGCTGCGGATTCTGCTCGGCACATTCGTCCTGCGCAGCGGATTCCACGACCAGTACTACGCCCGCGCTCAACGGCTCCGGACCCGCATAACGAACGAGCTTGCCGCGGTCTTCGAGCAGTGCGACACGGTACTCGCGCCGGTCTTTCCCACCACCGCCTTTCCGCTCGGTGAGAGCGGACCCGACGGCCTCGCCCGCAAGCAGGCAGACCGGTTCACGAGCGTGGCCAACCTCGCCGGCATTCCGGCGCTCTCGCTGCCGGCCGGGCTCGCCGACAACCTGCCGGTCGGCCTGCAGCTCGTCGGACCGCACTGGAGCGAGCCGCGGCTGATTAGCCTCGCGCAACAGCTGCACCGCGAGCAGGCGCCGCCGAAGCCGCCCGACTTTCCGTGGGAGTGGAGCTGATCGATGTACGAATCGCGCATCGGACTCGAAATACACATACAGCTTGCAACGCAGAGCAAGATTTTCTGCGACTGTCGCGCCGCATTCGGCGATGAGCCGAACACGAACGTATGCCCGGTGTGCCTCGGTTTGCCCGGCACACTCCCGGCGCTGAACTCGGAAGCGTTGCGCATGGCGTATCAGGTCGCGCGCGCACTCGACTGCACGCTCGAACGCCGCCCATTCTTCGCCCGCAAGAACTACTTCTATCCCGATCTTCCGAAAAACTACCAGATCAGCCAGTACGGTGCGCCGATCGGACGCGACGGCCACCTCGACGTGCGCTTCCACGGAAACACACGGCGCGTGCGGATCGCCGAATGCCACCTCGAGGAAGATGCGGGCAAGATGA
>SLAN01000086.1 GCA_007126865.1 Spirochaetales bacterium
GCGAAGAGACGGCTTCGGACAAAGCCGAAGCTGCGACCGGGATGGAAGCTGCAACGGCGAAGAAATCCGCATCCGATCGAAGCGGCGAGCCCGCCGCCGATCGACAGCCCGCGGGGGCGCCATCGCGATCCGGTGCGGCTGCATCATCGGGTCTCACGTTGAATCCGAGCTCGGGGTCAGGTGGACGCTCCGATTCCGGAGGCAAAGCGAAGTGGCTGGCGCTTGCCGCGCTCCTGCTCGTGGCGCTCGGTGTCGGTTATCTGCTCTCTCCCTGGGGGAGAGATGTTCGCGATTTCCTCATCGCCGACGACCCTGCTGTTGAAGAACCGATCGACCCTCCGGCCGTGGAGGACCCCCCGGTGGAGGCCCCCCCGGTAGAGGATCTCCCGGAAGACGTCGATGAGGTCGACGATCCTGATATTGTCGAGGTGCCCGATCCCGATGATCCCGACGCAGTCGACGCGGTGCCGGAGGAACCGGTGCCCGATCCCGATGATCCCGACGCAGTCGACGCGGTGCCGGAGGAACCGGTACCCGATCCCGATGATCCTGACGCAGTCGACGCGGTGCCGGAGGAACCGGTACCCGATGAGGTGGACGATCCGGTTGTCGATCCCCCGCTGGAGCCGATCGAAGCAGATGACATCGACATTGAAGTTGATCCGACGGGAACAGCGTTATCGATCGACGTCGCGCCATTCGAGGCAGTTGACGAATCGCTGCGACTCGATGGGGCATTCGAAGAAGTCGGAATCTCCATTCTAGACATTATCGATGTGACGAACGCCATCGCTGTGGCGAGCGGTTATCGCCCGATGGGAACTGCACCCGACCTCGGCCCTGACCCGGACTGGATTTTTCCCGGGAGTGCGTTAACCTTACCGGACGGAGAGCAATACCGTGTTGTTGCGACAGACACCATGTGGAACCTCGCTACCGCATTCATTCGCGACGACTCCGCGCATCGTATCGCCGGCTATCTCTCGTTACTGGCCGGCGTGGATCTCGAGACGGTGTCGAGCGAAGAAGTGGACGAGTTGATTCGTGAACTGGAATCGCTGCGCGACGGAGCGTACAGCAGCCAGCTTGCTTTACGGTTCGATGAAGCGATTGAGACGATACGCGAACGAAGGGGGGAACCCGGTTGATTCAAAGCTGCAGAGTGACTTGACGATTTTTGCAATTGTCTTTATCTCAATCTGTGTTATAGTTGGGAACGGTGGAATTTTCGCCGCATTCATAAGAATGACTGAAAGGAAAGGAGTCTAAGATGTCGGACATACCCAGAAGTCCAAATGTATTTCATCCACGCAAACCGTCAGCAGTTGGTTCGCGCAATTCGCTTGCGCAAGAGGGCCGCGACCAGAAGGCCGAGTACAAGCAGCTTATCGACGAAGAAGTCGAGAACATACTTAAGGACATACAGGTAAAGCTGCCTCAGGAAGTTCTGGACAAGCTCGACGTCATGGGCGGGCTGAAAGAGAAGCTCTACAACTACTACAACCAGAACTACCAGAACATGTTCAACCGCTACATCGTCACGTCGGAAGACGAGATGGTGAAGAAGGTTCGAAACTTCATCGATAAGGAAGAGAGCAAAAATCTCGCCCGCTACTCTCCGAAAGAAATCGCGGAGATGCTCGATCAGATCGCCGGCGCCGATAAATTCAACACCGGTGAGATCGAAAAGTCGATCGTCAACATGTACGGGCATCTGCAGGGCCACATCCAGCGAGGCATGAACGACCTCGAGAACGATACCAACTCGCTACTCCGTCAGAAGACGGACGTCGGTGCGTTCATTCGCGCTGAGAATGCGTACGCGGTTTTCAAGTGCGCGTTCAAAGACTCGGTTCAGAAGCCGAAGACGGTCACGAACACCAAGCTCAGCGTCAATATCCTCGACAGTGAGCTGATCAGCCCGATCTTCCAGTACCAGGTAACCGTCGAGTATCTTATCAAGGACCAGATTTCCCGCGCGATCATGACGATGATCGACCAGGAGATGGAACGGTTCCAGGATGAGCTGATCGACGAAGGGAAGGATGAGCTCAGCGACACGGAGCTGATGTTCGAGAAGATGAAGCGTGTCCCCAACTATACCGACGACGACACCGAGGACGAGAATTCCAAGCGCTACACCTTCCTCGCGAAGAATCTGATCGAGAAGATCGAAGGGCTTCGCGCGGAGATCGACCTGAAGGAATTCGATCCGCTCAATATCCGGGAGAATCTCAAGAAGATCGTGGATATGGAGAACATCCGCAACCGTGGGTTCAATACCGCGATCAACTCACTGACTTCGATCCTCGATACGTCGAAGATGGGGTATCAGTACATTGAGAACCTCAAGAACGCGCGCGAGCTCATCGTTCGCGAATATGAGGACACCGATTCCGAGCGGCTTCCGGACGAACGCTATCAGCTGCGGCTGAAGTACTACGACTCCGACCAGCTGAACGCCGAGCGCGAAGCGTACGATCAGCAGATGGAGCAGTTCAAGAACGAGATCCAGCACCTCTGGGATGTTGTCGAGGCTGTCTATCACAACAGCAAGAGCAACTTCCGGGTCACCGACTTTGAAGATCTCGCCAAGAGCGTACGCGGCCGAATCCGCAAGCAGAAGGAAATGAGCGGCGATCCGATGTACGAGGATCTCCAGAAGACCTGGAATGAGATCATTCGGATCAAGGCCGAAGAGACCGATGTCGAGCGGCTGAATCAGACCTATCTTTACGAGAAGGATCTGATGAAGCGGATGGTTAAACGGTCGCGACAGCGAGTATCCGAAATCTACGGATTTCAGAACCCGGCCCCGCGGGTTATCCTCGATCAGCGCATCGACTTCCTCGAGCGGGAGTTCGAAGAGTTCGACTATCTCATTAACCCGTATCACATCCAGGCCGGGCTCCTGCTCGACGTCGATATCTCCAGTATCAAGCGAAAGAAGTTCACGCTGAACGGAATGGCGAACGTCCTGAACGAGTTCCTGCACGGAGTATCGAAAGGATTCCAGGATGCGGCTTTCGCACAGTTCAAGCGTCGGCGCTCCACGATCCGTGCCGACCTGAATCAGAGCTTCGAAAATGTTGCGGAGGGATTTGACGCCGGCGGCGGTGCCGCGGGCGGAGCATCTTCCGCAAGCGGCGAGGAGATCAAGGGCCGGGCGGATGTGACTCCGTCACAGTCGATGAATGACGATCTCCAAGAGCTGTAAGCGCTTATGGATAATCAGCTTAATGTCTTAGCACGCAAGGCCGGGTTCAACTCGGCCTTGCGTCACTTCAAGGTTGTCACCGAATATGTCGGTCGTGTCAGTAAGGGAGCGAATCTCGCCGACATCCTGAACGAGCACCTCGATGAGGGACGTGTAAGCCGACATCAGGTTAAGCCCATTGTGAGCGCTCTTCTCGTTGACAAGTTCGACTACGCCTATAAGTCGCATAACCTTGGCCGGATGATCGACGATGTTTCCGCGATTACCGAGACGGTGTCGAAATGGAGCAAACTGGATATCGTATGTGTGTTTCACCATCCGCATACCGGTGTGTTCGTAATCAATCCGAAACGTGATGACCAGTGGGAAGGGGCCTTGCCCCTCGGCAAAGATGAGCTGCTCGTAATCTACGTTGGTGCTGCCCGCGGTGAAGATGTCAAGCCGAGCGTGCTTCGCGATGCAGCCGACGATTTCGCCTCCCTCGTTGACGGCGCGAAGGTCCGCGGGAAGAAATCGTATGTGAGCGAGCGACGATCGGCGATCGAATCGAAGCCGGCCGCGCCTACCGGTTCAACTGCTGCTGCACCGTCCGCCGAAGAGGCGTCGGCGACGACGCAATCTGCGCCCGCGGCTTCCGCACAGCCGACAGCGGCTGCACCGAAGCGTCGGGCGCGTATGACTTCGCGTATACCCGTATTGGTCACGAATGAGCTGTTTCACAACGGCAACGTCGAGGCGTGGAAGAAGATCATCGAGTCTTACAAGAGCAAGTATGAAGGCCTCGATGTGCTCATATGGTATGAAAACGAACGTATAAACGACATAAACGCGCTTTTCAAGTGGGGCAAGGTGAAGCACGGAACCCCGATCATGATCAGTGTCGTCGGCGATGATCCGAAGGACGTGTCAAAGCTTCGACGGTATCTGTATGAAGGTGCGAGCCCCCGCTTCGAAGCGTTCCTGCACGGCGGGGCCGACCGTACATTAGACCTGTTCTAGGAGCTTGGCGGGCCTAGGACATGTATTGAATATGGCAGGTATGTGCAGGCGGGATCATGCATGTATGTACCCGGATTGTGCGAGACACATGCGCAGTATTCAGTCCCGGAGGAGTGTCCGACGCACTCCTGGTCCGTGGGTAGGCCGGAACGTCGAACGGTTACAACGGTGACATATCTCTGTAGGGAGTAAGCGGATAATGAAGAAGTATCACGCATTTAGCGAAAACGAGTATCTCGACCAGCCCGATGCGCTCGATGAGCTCGGGAGTCGAGGCAAGCGGGTCATGCAGCTCGCTTCGTTGGGACTCCCCATCGCTCCGGGGTTCGTCCTTTCGAATGAGACTATCCGGGAGATGTCCGACGATCCGGAAGCGGAGAAGTCTTTTCTGTCCGAGCCGGTCGCGAAGATGGAACAGATAATGGGTAAGCGCTTCGACGATCCGGAGAATCCTCTTCTGATTAAGGTCGTGGAAAGCCCGATGCTGAATATGGTGAATACGTTCTCTACGATTCACAACATCGGGTTGACCGGGAACACCGTAGATGGGTTTGCCAAGTACGTCGGTGAGGATTTTGCGTATCACGAATACGCCAACGTGATTCGCAAAATGCTTCAGCTCGAGAGCCTTACCGACGTTCCGGCTGCCCGGCGGAAACGCATGGATGCGTTCTCGAAGAAACTGAAGAACGCAAGGAAAAAGGCTTCGGTGACGAAGTGTGTCGAAGAGTTTACCGACGTGTATTCCCCTGCGTTTCTCGGCGACGCGTACGCTCAGTTTGTCTGGACGATTAAGGAGTATCTGAGCCTGTTCACAGAGCGGCCGACAAGCGAAGACTCCTCGCTGATGATTCAGTCGATGGTCTTCGGCAATTACGGCCAGGAGAGTTACTTCGGAAGCTACTTCACGCATGACATCATCACCGGCGATGACAAGATCACCGGCGAGTTCTTTCCGGAGTCTTTCGACGATCGCAAAGCCGAAGGAAAGCCGATCGCCAAGATTAAGCCGGCTGTACGCAAGGAGCTCGAACGTATCGCCGAAGAGCTCGAGAAGAACTTCAAAGAGATCCGGCAGGTTCGCTTCACCGTTGAAAGTGGGAAGCTGTGGGTGATCGATCAGTTCGGAGCAACGAACCGATCCACGCAGGCGGAGATCAAGACGTTGCTGGACCTTCGCAAGAAGGGGGTAATCGATGGCGACTACGTGATCAACGCGATTAAGCCCGGACGCCTTTCGGAGCTGCTGCACCCGCAACTCGATCTCAATTCGGTGAAAAAGCTCGCGAAAGTTGAAGGCGGTATCGCAGGTGCGGTCGGTGCTGCGATCGGGAGAGTGTATTTTTCCACCGAAGCGCTCGTTAAGGAACACCGGCGTGCGACGCACGCGGGTGAGGACGCGAACCTGATACTCGCAATGCCGTCAACGTACGCCGAGGATGTAAAGGCAATCGAGGTTGCGCGCGGTGTGCTCAGTACCGAAGGTGGATACGCCTCACATGCGCCGGTTGTTGCGAGAAGTCTCGGTAAGGTCGCGTTGGTATATCCGGATGCGAATTTCACGAAGACCTCTCTGAAGATCGGGAATCGTACCGTGAAAGAGGGCGACTACATCACACTGAATGTACCGTACTAC
>SLAN01000327.1 GCA_007126865.1 Spirochaetales bacterium
AACTGCGGAATACGGGGAGGATCTCCGCGGCGGGCACGGTCTATCCAGGCGTTAAGCTCCATATCCGCGACGCGAGCCTGGAGGTTCGTAACGAGTTCAATAAGGTCAGTTTCGTGGCTGAGGGCGGTACCGTTAAGGCGACGCGCTACCAGGATACTGAAGAGGATTTGAGTTTCCAGCGGAAGGGTTAAACAATGCCAATACAGCCGATCGATCTGCAGGTTCTCTTCTCACGCCTCGACAACATCGGACGAGAGGCAGTCGGACCCCAACAGGCCGCCGCGCAGGGGCAGGACGTAGCCGGGGCGCAGCTGGCCGAACAGAGCAGGGCGCAAGCTCGCCGGGTTACCGACGCGGAAGAGTTGCCGGACGGTTCGGAGGAAGTGAAAGAGGACGAGTCCGGGGAAGAACAGGAGAATTCGGCAAAGCGTCGGCGTCGTTCGACCGGTGAATCGGACGAAGCCGAAGATCGATCTGCTGAGACGGAGATACGCGATCCCGCACTCGGTCGGACTATCGATCTCTCCGGATAACGGAAGGCGCGCTCCGACCATGGAACTGGCTACGCTACTCGTGGTGAATGCTCTTGTCTTTCTCGTACTGCTGGTCTGGCTGAGGCGCAAGGTCGACCGAGAGCTGGACGCCGAGCGTGCCATCGAACGCGTACGCCGTGAAGTTGCCGACCTCATTACCGAGCTCAACGGCACGACCGAACGGAATATCACTCTCATTGAAGATCGGGTGAAGCGCATAAGCGATCTGCTTCAGAAGACCGACAAGAGAATAGCGATGCTGCAACGGGAGTCGGAGAAGCACGATATAGGCCTCGGCGTGTATACTGACCTAATGGAGCGGCGACGGCGCACCGCTCGCGAGTCGGCAAGCGCTCGGGAAAGCGACGAGGACCCCGAAAGCTCGGAGAAGGCCGGGCACACGCCCGGGCAAGATAGTTCAACCGGCTCCGGAGACGACCGCGATACCCGTCAGTCGCCGGGCGATTCTCGTGTTCAGGGGGGAGCAGGACGGTCCTTGCGAAATCGTGTGCGCGATCTCCACAGAGCCGGAATGGCAGCCGAAGCAATCGCTCGAAAGGTCGGATCGAGTCTTGGAGAGGTCGAGCTTATTATCGGGCTCGAGACCGGAGGGGAAAGTGGCGCGGCGGACGACGAAGACGATCGCTCCGTACAAGAGTAGGGATTTGCCGGTCGTGGAGAGGCGAAGACGCGCGCCCCGGAGGAGGATGAATGGCCGGTCTGCGTAAGCGATCGACGTACAGCTCCGAGCATACACGTTTACTGCGGATGTTCGTAGATGACGGGCGAAATGTGATCTCCACACTCGACCGCTATCTCGCGTCGCTGTCATCAGGTGGGTTCAGCGTACGACCGCTGGAGAACGCGATGCGCGCGGTACACAGCATCAAGTCCGAAGCGGCCTTCCTTGAGTTTGAGGATGTTCGTCGCGCGGCACACGGGCTGGAAGAGAGCCTCGGTCTATTGCGAAAACGACAGCTACAACCGGGCACGAAGCTTGACGAGAGCACCTTGCAGCAGATGTCGACCGCCTGTGAACGATTGCGCGAATCGATCGGAGCCCGAATTTCCTTATCGGACGCGGGCGACAGATCGTCGGACCGGGATGTGCCGGCGGAGGGATCGACCGATATCTCGAGCCTTGCCGGTATTCAGGCGCATTCCCCGGCCTCGACGTTCGGAGCGGATCCGAGTCTGTTCCGGCTAGCGGATCGTGAACGACGCGCGATCCAGGAGGCGCGACGTCACGGCGAGCTGCTCTATCGCGTACGGTGCGAAATCGATGATAGCGAGCCGCTTACATACGCCCGTCTGTACCTCCTGCTCAATAACCTCGAAACCGCGGTGAACGTGGTCCGCACGGTCCCGTCGGTCGAAACGTTCACCGAACGACCGGTCCGACACCTGACTGCCCTTGTTACCGCGGACTGTAGCGAGCAGGAGATTTACGCCGCTCTCGAAGTCGACCAGATCAACGCTGTAGAGCTTACCAGGTTGGACTTCGAGAGTGTACTCGAGCTTGCCCCCGGCGGCGACGGACAAGGACCCGGCATACTGCTCGGGCGCTCCGGCGTGCAGCTCTCGCTTACTCCGAGAAACTATGAGCTGCTCTCCCTGTACTCATACGAGCTCACTACGCAGCTCGAAGCGATTATAGCCGCGGAGGAGAGTCGAACGGAATCCGAACGGCGCCGTCTGCAGGCCGCCGCACGCCTCGCCTCACGAGTGAGAAGCACGATTCAGCGCACTTCGCTCGTTCCCCTTTCCTCTGTTCTCGACCCTTTGCACCGTTTCGTCGATCGGCTGGCCGGAGAAAGCGACAAACAGGTGCGTTTCACGATCCGTGGCGAGCGAGAACGTGTCTTCCTGCCTGTGGCGGAGCTCATCGCCGACGCGCTGCTTCATCTTATTCGCAACTGCGTGGATCATGGGATCGAGCCGCCGGATTATCGAAGCGCGGCGGGGAAACCGGAGACGGCTTCGATTACTCTCACCGTGATGAGAACCGGAGGGGGGCTTTCGATCGAGCTATCCGACGACGGTTGCGGCGTTGACGAGTCAAAGCTTCGCGAACGTGCCGGGGTGGAAGAGGATGGAGAGTGGAGTCTCCTCGATCTTATGTGTGCCCCCGGCGTATCAACCAGACCTGCAGCGGATGTCAGCTCGGGACGCGGTGTCGGTATGGACGCTGTGCGGCATACGGTAGAAACGCTGCTCGGCGGTACTCTGCGGGTCAGCAGTCGCAGCGGTGACGGTTTCGCGGTCCGCTTTGAGCTACCGGAGGGGGCGAGCCTTCTCACGGTGACGGTATTCGAGGCCGGCGGTCGCGATCTCGCGGTACCGTCGTGTCAGGTGATCGATGTAGTCGAGCTCACACCGCAGCAGATCCGTGAGGATGTGGGTGGCGACACGTACTTCGTTATGGGCGGTGAAGCGGTGCGGGTATTCACTGTCGCGCGCGAGGGCAGGGCGACCCAGTACCATGAGGGTTGGGCTATTGTGCTCTCGGTGGAAGAGAATCGCGGGGTCATTCTGGCGGACCGAATAGCGAGTGAGGAGGTCGTTGTTCGCTCCGGTGACCAACCGAACCGTGTTTACTCGAAAACATTGGATCAGTACGTGTCGCTGTTTGTGCCGGTCGCTCTGTGAGGTGCGCGCGATGAAGATGACGCATCGAATACTGCTTCTTGGATTGTTATCGCTGACTCTGGTGTCCATAAGCGCTCGTGCGCAACAGCGATCGGCGTACTTCGACGAGCCGGGCGAGCTCATTTTGCCCGCCAATTACGATCCGGATGAGCGATATCCGCTTATGATCTTCCTCCCCTACACCGGAGGAACGTCGAACGAACAGGCGCGGGCGTTCGGCGTCGAGCCCGGCGAGCAGAAAGGTTTCGCGGTTCTTCTCCCGGAAGGTCGATTCGAGAGGGCCGACTATCTGCCCGATTTCCTTTCGTTTGTCTCCTGGTTCGAAGAGCGGCTGTATTGGGACGTTTCAACCGCCGTCGATGAGTATTCCATAGATCCGGGCCAGGTCTATGTCGGCGGATACTCCCTCGGCGGTGATTTGTCGTGGGCAATGTCGGTGAGGAATCCCGACGACTTCGCCGGAGCGGTGGTTGCCGGGAGCCGCAGCAGTTATCCGGCAGATCATGCGGCAGTTCAGCGCCTCGCCGATCACGGGTTTCGAGCCGCTCTGCTCATCGGCGATCGAGATACACGCGATCGTCGTCGCGGTCTCAGCGCCGCTCGCCGTACACTCGAGAGCGGCGATGTGGAGATCATGTATGCGGAGTATGAGGGTGCTCACGAGCTTCCTCCGCAAGCCCTCGCAGTAGAGGCGCTTGAGTTCATCTCGGCGAACGGCGAGCGCCGAATTGCAGCTGCCGGCACCTCGTGGCCTTTGTCGCCACAGTCGCAGAGACGAGATCTGATGTCCACATTCGGTGGCGGAGCAGGCACGACCGGACGCCTGACTCTTGAGGCGGATCTGCCTGTCTCGATTTCGAGATACTACAATACCGGCGTAGGATTTACCGGTGCCGGTTCGGCCGCGCTTCGGTATGAGACATTACTTGACGGCGCCTGGATCTCCGCCGATCTCGAGTTGCACTCCGGTGTAACGATCGAGGACCGATACAGCCGGCGTGCGTCGAGCGGTGTCGCTGCAGCATTCGGTGATCGGTGGCTCTTCGGCGGCGGCATATCGTGGGACTGGGCCCGTTGGCTCAGTGAAGAAGGACGACTCGATACGGGGAGCGGCCTCGGTCCCGGTGCCATATATCGGCGAGCACGGCTTTCGGCTGTTGCCGTACATCGCGGAGCACGGCGATATGTGCCGATGGCCACCCTGGTCGCCACGTACGAGACACCTTCGTTTTTCTCTCCTCCCGTACTACCTCATCTCGCTAATGTCGCGCTCGATGGTACGGTCTGGGTCACCGATCGATTGTCGCTCTCGGGCGGCACATCGTACGGAACACGACAGCGGTTGCCGGTAACCGAGCGAAGCGAACAGGCAGACGTGCTCGATGCTGTTTTCGCGTGGACGCTCGGTGCAGGTTTCTCGTTGCGCGACGAGACACACGTATCGATATCGCATAGAGGTGAATGGCGAGCCGACAGCGGCGGCGCTGAAAGCGGTCCTCGAAGCGGTTACGAGGGCGAGTGGCGCCTTTCGTTGCGTTTCTCGCTCCTGTAGCGGACTCCTTCCTTCGTGGACTCCGTGCTGCTTGAATCTACGGGGAATGCTGCGATAACCGTGCCGACGATCGACTGCGTTCGGGATCGATCGACCGGGATGTCGGGTGCTTCGTTGCCGGAGCCGAAAAGATAGTGAGTTGGAAGTGAACTTGACTCTGCCGGAGAGCGGGTATACGCTCGATGTGTTGGTTGCATGCAAAACGGAAAATGAGTGTCGATCCGCCGATTACGCATGGCATGTCTGGAGAAGCTCCGTGCAGCCGGGGAGGGTTTGAAGCAGAATGGTAATACGCGATGAGATAACGCCGAAGGCGCTGTTACCGGCAACGGGAGAGGTATTCGAAGCCGCTCGTGCGGCGACACATCGACTGCGAGAGCGTGCCTCGGAGCTCGAGGGAGCGCCGGTGTTCACCGTCGAGGGTCGCTATATGCCAAAGGGGTGGACCGAGTGGACGCAAGGTTTTCAGTTCGGTAACGCAGTACTTCTTTTTGACGCACTCGGCGATGAAAGTCTTCTTGAATACGGACGCGGCGAAACTGTTCGAAGAATGACGCCTCATCTTACTCATACCGGTGTTCACGATCACGGTTTCAACAACGTCAGCACGTACGGGAATCTCTTGAGGCTGTCCTACGAAGGACGTACCTCGAAGGACGAATGGGAGCGCGAGTTCTACCGGCTTGCGCTCAAGGTAAGCGGTTGTGTCCAGGCTGCGCGATGGACTCCACTGCCGGACGGGCTCGGTTACGTACCGTCGTTTAACGGTGCGCACTCCTTGTTCGCCGACACGATTCGGTCGATGCGCTCGCTTGCGGTGGCGCACAGGCTGGGCGCCGAGCTTCACGGCGAACAGGACGCCCGGATTTCCCTCCTCACCCGACTTCTGCAGCACAGCGAAACGACCGCCAGGTACAACGTCTATTTCGGAGCGGGACGCGATCGCTGGGATATTCCCGGACGAGTGGTCCACGAAAGCCTCTTCAATGTACAGAGCGGTTCATACCGCGCACCCTCGTCTCAGCAAGGCTACTCACCGTTTACCACGTGGACTCGAGGCCATGCGTGGATCTTGTGCGGCTTTGCCGAGCTGCTGGAGTTCCTCGAA
>SLAN01000178.1 GCA_007126865.1 Spirochaetales bacterium
CGACCGCATCCACCACATCGACCCGGCACATCCCCATCACGCCGACCTCGACGACCTCGCGCACTGGCTCGACCACCAGATGACCAGCCCGCGCCGACCCGGCCAGCCACCGCCGTTCCGCGCCCTCCTCGACCGTCAACACGCCCTCACCCCTAGAACCGCCGACCGGCTCGCAACCATCCTCCGAGCAGCACTGCACGTTCAGCAGCAGCGCCTCGAACACCAGCGCACGCTGGACTACCTGCAAGCCCAGGTCAACGCCGCTGCATCCCGCACCAGGGGCACGAGCTGGGGCGCCAGGGCACGAATGCGGTAGGGCCTGCGGGCCCCGGTCGTCGTGGATCTAGGTGCAGCGCTCCTGATTGAGACTGTTGGTGCGCGCTGTGTAGGGCCTTCCGTGGAAGTACCGACGCTGCTGAACCCACCCGGAGTCGCCTACCACCCCGTCGGCGGGCGCCAACCTGAGCCAGGGCCGATTGGGGTTCGTGTCGGTCACAGCCGGAAGGGGAAGCTAACTAGCTTGGTCGGACAATGAGCTGACCACGCAGGAGAGCCCGATGTCCCCAATACCCCCACCGCCACAGCCGCAAGAATCGGACCGCAGGACTAGGGCTTTCGGCGGGTTATTCGATTTCGAGTTCAATACCTTTGTCATCCCAACGATCGTTAGCATTCTCTACATTATGCTGATGGTTCTCGCCCTAGTCTTTTCCACTATTGGGATCATCGGAGGGCTCTACATTACGATAGTTCAGCGAGATGTTTCGGGACTAGCTGCCGCAGTGTTCACCCCGCTGCTGGCGCTCCTGTTCATACTCTTCATGCGCATACCCTTCGAACTCACGATGGTGGTATTCAATATCGCGGAAAACCTAAAGGTGGTCCGAGAGCTTGAGGAGGCTCGCCACCCTTAGCGCCCTCGAAGCAACGCTTCCGGTGGGTCGGCGGGGAGACCTTGCCGCTCTCACGACGCAGCCGCCTGACGGCGGGTCCGGGTTCACGCCACTGACGGTGGCACAACCTGACGCCGTCGCTCGCCGCATGGGTCGATAGCGCCGGACTCATACCGGGCGGCTACCGCCCGCCACCCACTCGACCCACGCGTCCGACCAACGGGCGACCACGTCGGCCTGCGCACGCAGCCACTCGGCCCCCACCTCGGACTGCTTGGACGGGCGTTGCTCCGCCCGCACACAGGCGTGGACAGTTGGCTAACGTCGCCCACCAAGCCAGCCAGGGGGAAAGCATTGGCGCAAGACTGGGACATCGCCGTCGGGGACCACCTGACGCGTGACGAGCGAATGAGGCGATTCGGCGGAGCTCGCTACGGAGGGATCGAGCCGTCAGCCAAGACCCCCAACGTGTTCATCTACTCAGACCCTGAACGAAGCGCGGACATCTATCCCTACGACGGCTGGGCCGAAGACGACAAGACCTTCCTATATACCGGTGAAGGTCGCCTGGGCGACCAAAGAATGCAAGAGGGCAACCGCGCAGTCCTAGAACACCGGGAGCGCGGACGAGCCCTGCGCGTCTTCGTCGCAGACGGCACCGTCCCGGACAGCGCCGAGAAGAACCACCTCTACATCGGCCAGTTCGAGGTTGACCCGGACGAGCCCTATGTGCAGGAGCCAGCACCCGACGACAACGATGAACTCCGCACCGTCTACGTCTTCCGACTCCGCCCAGTAGACGAACCCTTGCGCCGCCCGCAGGACACCAGCGGCACCGGTGATGCACCCACCGAACCCGAAGCCCAGCTGGTCGACCCCGAGCAACAGCGGAACACCGAGTACGAGGTCGCCGGAAGCGAGCCCCAGACGGCGAGACGCCGCGAAGCCGAGCTCGTGACCCGCTACGAGAACTACCTGACCGGCCTTGGCCACGACGTCCAACGGTGGCGCATCCGTCCACCGGGCGAGCTCCTGACCTTGGTCACCGACACGTACGACGGAACCGAACACACGCTCTACGAGGCGAAGGGCACGACCACCCGCGACGCCATCCGGCGGGCTATCGGCCAGCTGCTGGACTACCGCCGCCACATCGCGGTTGACGACCTACGGCTGGCTGTCCTCCTGCCCGACCGCCCCAGCAACGACCTGCTTGACCTGCTCAGCTCCCTCGACATCGCCTGTGTCTACGAGAGCTCCGAGGGGGCCTTCGACCGTCTCGAGCCGTCACGGGTTATTTAGCAGATTCACGTCGAGGGTCACGCGTCTCGGGGCTGCCCTTGTGAACCGATGGCACGAACTTGGCAAGCCATCCAGACGCTTCTAGCCCTGCAGTTCGTCTTCATCGCGGCTTGTGCCATCTTTGCGCTCGCCCGCACTACGTGGCGGTCGGACACCGACGCTGGCCCCGAGGTCGCTGCGGCGATGACTGCCACCATGGCAACGGTCCTGATCTCTGTTGGGTCCGAAACTGTGCCGCGAATCTAGGAATACTGGAGCACCATCGAGCGTCAGGTACGGGACCAGATGACTCCAGTCCACGAATACTTCCTTGGCTACTGGTTCCGCTCTCTCTACCGCGGAGAGCCTGCAGGAGCAAGGACAGCAGCCACTCCACAACAAGCTTTGGCGGTTCTATCCCGAGTTCACGCAGTCACTGATGCTGTGAGGCTCTGCGGAAGCGACGCTCGCTGCCGTGTGTTCGGAGAGACCCAGCGGTGGAGGGCCCCATGCAGCGTCCGCGCCGCCGGCCACGTGGAGTGACAACACCAACAGCCAGGCTGCCGCCGTGCGCGGTTGCGAGGGCCTAACCGTACTCGTTGGTCTCTGGTTCGCCGCGCTCGCTCAACACGACCAGCATGAACAGCGGACCGAAGATGGGTATCAGTGACAACAAGAACAGATAGCCCGACCTGCCCGTGTCGTGTAGACGCCGGACGGCTGCGGCGAGGTGCGCGACCATGATCCACAGGAGCAGGCCAACGCCGGCCAGTTGGATCAGGAAGCCGACCGATCCGTCGAGGTGACCCGATTCACCAGCCGGGTACAACACGAACGCGACGAAGATTTGGGTCAGCGCCACGAAGGCAGCGAACCACCAGTACTCCCGCCGGCACGCCCGGCCTGTGAAGTCCAAGGGCTTCTCCAGCAGGCAGATCGCGGCTGCATCCAAGAAGGTCAGTGACTGCTCGGCGTTGTCACGTCTGGCTGCAGTCGTCCACGCGGACTCCGGCAGGCCGCTGGTCGATGGTCCGAAAGGCAAGGCAGTTGGCGCCGGAGCGCCAGGCTCCGGCCTCAGGGGCTCGAGCGGGCCAGCCACGCTGGAATCGCTGATGACGTCGAAACGCCTGTGCAGCTCGAGGAGCTCGTCACGCAGTCGCCGTCGCTCGACAGAGTCTGTCGCTTCTGCCAGTGCGGACTCCAACAGCTGCAGGCGACGCTGGAGGAGCTCGAGCGCTTCGGCGGTCTCCATGAATCCTCGTACTGGTCTGGCCTTTCGGCCCGCGTTAGCAGGATCGCTTCGCCATCAGCTACGCGACGAACTTGTGGACCTAACCGACGTGCCGGTCTCGCATCCACAGACGTGGCATCGACAGACAGCCAGCCGAGCTTGACTGTTCACTGCGGCGCGACTCGTGGATAACCGGCATCACCCGGGCTTCGCGCCCACTTCTCAGGTTGAGGGTTCAGGCATCGCTTGGTACGAGGCCACAAGCCGGTCGCGCCTAGCAGCACGGAACCGGCCGAGGAGTGGAGGCCCGGGTGGTCAGGATGTTGACTGTGAGGGTGCCCGACAACGCTGCGACAGCGGCCGAGGTGCTGGCCGACGTGCCGGGCATCTCGATCAACCAACTGATGGTCGGCCTGCTGCCTGAGGAGCAGAAGGGGGCGAAGATCGACCCGCAGCCGGCGGCCCGAGTGAACCGGGAGATCAAGTATCTCCGCGAGCAACACGGGCTGTAGGGTGGGATACTGCGGCTGATCGGGACCGGGAGGTACGTAGCGTGACAGCCCGGCAGGAGATCTTGGAGGTCGCGCGCGACCTGACCGCTCGAGGCCTGGCACCCTTCGCACCTCGCGACATCCTTGCGGAGCTCGAGCGACGTGGCACCCGCTACTCCGAATCTACGATTCGCACCCACATCGTCAGCGCCATGTGCATCAACGCACCGACCAACCACGCCGTCACCTACCCCGACCTGCGACGCGTCGGCCACGGCAGCTACGAACTGACCGCCGAGGCCGGCGGCCCAGCCCGCACGTCGACCAGGAAGCGGTAACCGGCGATCGGCCTTGCATGTGTCTTGATCGGCGAGCCGTCGCCGGGACGTCGGCGGAGCACTGGCTACGGCCTTCAGGCCGGTCCGGGCTTGGGCGTGGACTGCCAACCGGATCTCGAACGCCAGCACGGGCCGAGCCGGCCGCGGCTCAAGTGCGACTGGGTCCGAACCGATGCCAGACTGGACCCGGTTCCAGCGGTGCCTCGATGGCGTGGCACGTGACCGGGCTGCGCAGCGGGGATGGGCTTCGGGATGGACGTTCGCACGCGTGCTGCAGTTGCGGTGTTGGCTGGCAGCATCCTGGTCGGATGCGGGCCTTCGGCAGATGAGGACGCTCTGGCGTTGTGCCGTCAGGTCGCAGGGCAGCGGACCGCGATCGAGCAGTTGGCGGCTCGGGTGCCCGACACCAGCGACTTCAACCAGATCTCGATGGTGCTGATGGAGGTGTACGACCTCACCGAGTTCCTTCAGGACTGGACCTACGTCGCGACCGACGAGCTCAACCGCCCGGTGCGCGAGGCTGCGCGCGCAACGCTGGCATCCACAGGGATGTACTCGGACGGGACCAACCCGATCACCGGTCGGGAGCTGAGCTCAAACCTGGCCTCGGCCGGGCGCAACTGGGACCGGCTGGAGTCGGCCTGCGCCTCGCTGTCCGGGTGACGATCGTCGTCTCGCCAGAGCGGCTTCGGCTGACAACGCGTCACTCCGCTTGGGAGAAGGCGGTGCGCTCGTCGGATGAGAAGCAGCTGCGAGTCACGTCCGTGATTCGCGTGGTTGAGACCAGGCTGCTGGCTCCTGCGGCAGGTCGAGTCTGTCGCAGTCGGTCGAGAGCATCACGACGACAGAGGCAGCGTTGGGGCTGATCCGCCGCCGCTCGACGGGATGTCTTGACGCGGAGGTGAAGGCCACGGGCGTCACGGCATCGACCCGCATCGCACGACCCTATGCGCATCCCTCTCCGGCGGTCGAAATCAGCCTCGCCCGACACCCAACGGCGTCCTACAGCCCCACGGTCCTCAGCTCACGTGGCGTCTGACAGGCGCCGACCCACCTCGGAGCCGGTTGCGGGATGGTCAGGGTTGCTCGAGCTTGGATAGGAACCAGTCCCAGACCTCTAGGAAGTGCTCGACCCCCTCGCCGTCGAGGAGTTGGCGAAGCGGGAAGGTCGGCCAGGAGTTCTGGAGATCCGCGACCTCGAGGTGCACCCCGGGGATGGCCCGCAGCCGGTCGACGAGTTCCTGCCGTTGGGTCAGGTCGTTGAAGGGTGGCTCGTGCATCACACCGAGGTGGATCTGGATGTCTCCTGAGGTGGAGATCGAGAACATCGGATGGACGGTGGTGCCGGTCACGGCACGGGGCATGAAGCTGCCATGGACGGCACCGCGGCCCCAGTCGATCCTGATGGGACGGTCACCTGCCCATGAGCGGAGGCGTCGCGCGGCGTCCACCGCAGCCTGCTCGGTGTGTTCGGCGAGGTGGTCGTCGAAGGATGCGGCGTCCCAGGCTCTGGTGCTGCGGGTGGAGGCTTTGCGCTGTTCGGCTTCGGCGGTGCGGCCGACAACCTGTGGGACCAGGGTGCGGCTGCCCTGCCC
>SLAN01000014.1 GCA_007126865.1 Spirochaetales bacterium
ATCGCTCCCGAGCGACGGATCGCTCCCGAGCGACGGATCGCTCCCGAGCGACGGATCGCTCCCGAGCGACGGATCGCTCGGGGATCACTCGGACCGGTGCGACTTCATCGCGGATGAACACATGCTCAGCCGGGCACTCTCAAACGTCATGCAGAATGCGGTTCAACATACCGAATCCGGCGGTGAGATCGTATTGAATGCATATCTAAACGACGGATACATCGTGTTCGATGTCGCAAACACCGGTACGATCAATGAGAAGGATATCCCGCATGTATTCGATCGACTCTATCGCGGTGAAAACAGCCGCGGGTCCCGCGGCAGCGGATTGGGGCTTTCGATCACCAAGGCAATCGCCGAGGCTCACGACGGGGGTGTCCGAATGGAGCAGCTGGACGGTCGAACGCACGTTTTTATCCACATAGGTGCCTCGCGCAGCTGAACGCGCGGCGCCGAGCTTTGAATGTCCGCAGTTGCGCATGTTACTATGCCGCTCGGATACCGATTCATGAACCGTGACGTATTATCGACCTACCGCCTGCAGCTCAATCCGGACTTCGACTTCTCGAAAGCCGCACACGAAGCGGATTATCTCCGTTCACTCGGTGTTTCTCATGTATACTGCTCACCGTACCTGCAGGCCGCTCCCGGCAGTACCCACGGATACGATGTAGTCGATCATTCCCACGTGAACGAAGAGCTTGGTGGTAGAGCAGCTCATGATTCGTTCTGTTTGCGGTTGGGCGAACACGATTTGGGGCAAGTGCTCGATATCGTACCGAATCATATGGCCGTCTCGGGTCCGGAGAACCGCTGGTGGTGGGATGTGCTCGAGAACGGACCGAGCAGCCGCTACGCTGCCTACTTCGATGTCGACTGGGAGTATCCGCACGGTTCCAAGGCGAATCAGGTGCTGCTTCCGATTCTCGGCAATCATTACGGAAGAATTCTCGAGGCCGGTGAGCTTCGAATCGAACGGGACGGGGGGCTGTTCTTCGTTCGTTACCACGATCACGTGCTGCCGATCGATCCGCGGTCGCTATCGGACATGCTGGGAGACGCTGCGGAATCTTCCGACAGCTCGGAGCTCGGGTTTCTTGCGAGCGCGCTCGACTACCTACCGCTGCCCACCGCCACCGACCGCACGAGCACTCGTCGCCGGCACCGCGACAAGGAGGTGATTCGCGACAAGGTATCCGCTCTCATTGCCGAGCACCCCCCGCTTCGGAGGGCGGTGGACGCAGAGGTCGATCTGGTGAACTCCGATTTCGACCGGCTCGACTCGTTGCTTGCGCGGCAGAATTATCGGCTCGCGTACTGGCGCATTGCTCGTAGCGACCTGGGATATCGCCGCTTTTTCGACATAAACAACCTGATTGCGATCCGTGTCGAGGATCAGGAGGTTTTCCACGATACTCACCGGCTTGTACTCGACTGGATTCGTCGCGGAGTCATCGACGGGTTACGCATCGATCACCCCGACGGGCTGCGCGACCCGGAGCAATACTTCGCCCGGTTACGTGGTGAGGCCGGAGATGCCTGGGTAGTTGCGGAGAAGATACTTCATCGGGGGGAGCATGTGCCCGATTCCTGGCCTATCGCGGGAACGACCGGCTACGACTTCGCAGCGCTGATGTCGGGGCTTGCGGTTCACGCCGATGCGGAGAAACCGATCAGCGATTTCTACCGTTCCTTCACAGGAGAATCGAACGAATACGAGGAGGTGCTCTACCGAGGGAAGAAACAGGTGCTTCGCGATTTGCTCGGAAGCGATGTGAACCGGTTGACCGTACTCCTCTCCCACGTCTGCGAGCACCATCGCCGCTTCCGTGACTTCATTCGCGAGGATATAGAAGATGCGGTCTGCGAAGTGCTGGCTGCATTCCCCGTCTACCGCACGTACATACGCGCCGAAGAGCGAATCATCCGCGAGAATGACCGGAAGATCGTCGAACGCGCGGTGCGAAGCGCGCGCGAACGGAGGAGCGATCTCGATGGAGAGCTATTCGACTTTCTTCTGCGCGTGCTGACGCTCGACCTCGACGGCGAGAATGAGCGGGAGTTCGTCATGCGGTTTCAGCATCTCACCCGTCCGGTCATGGCGAACGGTGGTGAAGACACCGCGTTCTATCGATATAATCGACTGGTCTGTCTGAACGAGGTTGGCTCCGATCCGATCCGGTTCGCGGTGTCGCCGAGCGAATTCCACGAGGAGATGAGCGAACGCGCCGCCCGGTATCCGCGGGCGATGCTCTGCACGAGTACCCACGATACGAAGCGCAGCGAGGATGTTCGCTGCCGGATAGCCGCCATCAGCGAAGTGCCGAGCGAGTGGGCCGAAGCGGTCTGGAGCTGGTCAACTATGGCCGACCGATACAGGAACGACCGGTGGCCCGATCGCGTTACCGAATACCTCATCTACCAAACTCTCGTCGGTGCGTGGCCGATCTCCGAAGATCGCATGGTCGCGTATCTCCAGAAGGCGATGCGCGAGGCGAAGCGATACACTGCCTGGACGAATCAGGATGAATCGTACGAGTCGGCTGTTTACTCGTTTGTTCGAGGGGTCATGGATGACGAGGAGATAATGTCGGCGATCGAACGCTTTGTAGATATCGTGAGACCTGCCGGGTACATCAATTCGCTCGCTATGCTCGCGATAAAGATGATCGCCCCGGGCGTACCGGATGTTTATCAGGGATGTGAACTGTGGGATTTCAGCCTCGTCGATCCGGATAATCGGCGACCGGTCGACTACGAGCGCCGCAGAGCGCTGCTATCGGAGCTCAACTCGCTTGCACCGGAAGACATGCTGTCTCGAATGGCGGACGGTCTGCCGAAGCTTGCTGTGACGCGGGCTTGTCTGGAGCTGCGTCGTCGCCGTCACGACGTGTTCGCCGCCGCGCGCGGTCACGCTCCTGCCGGTTATCAGGAGCTCTCTGTATCGGGCGAAGGAAGAGATCATCTGGTTGCTTTCGGACGCGACGCTCAAGTGCTCTGTATCGCGCCGCGGCTTCCGCTGAGCTCCGGCCTGCGCTATCCCGGTACCGTTGTATCCCTTCCTGCCGGCCGTTTTCACGATATCGTGACCGGCGCCGAGTATCGCGTCGCCGATGGTGGAGAAGAGGTGTCCGCCGATGAGCTTCTCGGCCGTTTCCCGGTCGCCGTGCTCGAAGAGCACGCGGAGTCCGGGACATGAGACATGTTTTTCGTGTGTGGGCGCCGGTTGCAGCACACCTGCTGATCGAGGTCGACGGAGTGGGCGAGGCAATGCTCCGCGAGCTCGACGAAGGTGGAACGCCGACCGGATACTGGCGTGCAATCGTCGAGAGTGACTCCCGCGAGCCTCGCTACGCGTACCGAGTCGACGGTGAGGGCCCCTTCCCCGATCCGAGAGCTCCGAGATTGCCCGTCGGCGTACACGGGCCCGGTCAAGTAGTAGATCATGCGGCATTCGAGTGGGACGACGCGGGATTTCGTGCACCACCGCTTTCGGCAGCTCTGTTCTACGAGCTTCATATCGGTACCTTTGCGCCGAGTGCTTCCGATCGGCCGGTGCCACCTCACGACTTCGAGCACGCCGGGAGGCGGGCATCCGGCGAAGTTGATCGGGCCGGAGAGCCGCTCGGCGCAGGCACCTTCGATTCGGCGGCGGATCGATTGTGGGAGCTCGCCGAGCTCGGCGTAACCCATGTCGAGCTCATGCCGGTTGCCTCAGCGAGCGGATCGCGTGGGTGGGGCTACGATGGTGTCGGACTCTATGCTGTTCACGAGGCGTACGGAGGACCGAACGGACTTAAGCGCCTCGTGAACCGTGCTCATGCGCTCGGAATGGCGGTCTGTCTCGATTGCGTCTATAACCATCTCGGACCGGAAGGTAACTATCTCGGGCGGTTCGGCCTATACTTCACCGACGCCTATGGGACGCCATGGGGCGAAGCAATCAATCTCGATCGCGAGGGCTCCGACGAGGTACGAGCGTTCATTCTGGATAATCTCGAGCAGTGGTTTCGCCACTACCACGTTGATGCGATACGCCTCGATGCGGTTCATGCGCTCTACGATGAGGGTGCCGTTCACATTCTCGAGGCGATGCAGCGTCGGGTGCGGCGACTCGAAGGGGAGCTCGGTCGCCCGCTTCAACTGATCGCCGAGAGCAATTTGAACGACCCCCGCCTCGTACGCTCCGCGGAAGCCGGCGGTTACGGTCTCGAGGCTCAGTGGAGCGACGATTTCCATCATTGCGTGCACACGTTGATGACCGGCGAGGAGCAGGGGTATTACCGCGGCTTCCGGTCGTTCTCCGCGCTCTCGAAGTCACTTCGCGATGTCTTCGTACACGATGGTGGATATGCGCCCGCGCGAGGAAGACGTGTCGGCCGGCCTGTCGGCGATTTGCCGCGCAGTCGTTTCGTGCACTGTAACCAGAATCACGATCAGGTCGGAAACCGCGCCGTCGGCGAGCGCCTCTGCCATCTCGTTTCTTCGGAGCGGGCGAAGATTGCCGCAGCTCTGACGATTCTGCAACCGGCCGTGCCGATGCTGTTTCAGGGCGAGGAATGGGCGGCGGGATCGCCGTTTCAGTTCTTCACCGACCACCAGGACCGTGAACTCGCTGCCGCTGTTACCAAAGGGCGGTGTGAGGAGTTCTCCTACTTCGGGTGGGATCCCGAGGAGGTGCCCGACCCACAGGCGGAAAGCACCTTCCTGCGCAGTATGCTGGACTGGAGCGAACGCGAACGAAAGCCGCATGCGGACATGCTGGCATGGTACCGTGCATTGATCGATCTGCGCAGGAGTAATGGGGAGCTTTGTGCGTCGAGGTGGCCGAAGCCTCCGGTAGCGTACGATGAACAGGGGCAATGGCTCTGCTTTCGTCGCGGCCGCTTCTGCGTAGCGTTCGCGCTTTCCGATTCAGGCGACGGCGGGCAGCCGGGAGTCGGTCGCGCCGTCGATGTCGATCTCCAGCCGCTTCTCGAAATTCCTCACGTGATTGCAGCTGACGACGACTCGGCGACCTTGATCGATGGTGCCGGGGGTGCCAGATCCTTGAAAACCGGTTCACCGTCGATCGTGCTCGCATCTTCCGACGCGATTGCCCTCGATGGATTCCGGCTCGCGTTGCCGCGGGACTCCCTGGCGGTCGTAGACGTGACCGGCGAATCGGAGAGAGTTCGATAGTGACCGAACGCTGCGGAGTGCATGCCTGCCGATTGGTGAACATCCGGTCCGAAAAGCGGCGCGGAATCGGTTTCGTCTACTCGCGATAGCGGCCACGTATTGGCTATACTGGCAGGGTATCAATGTCACACCGTCGACTGCTCGTAGCGCTTATGGCGCCGACACTGAGCGCCATAACTATGCTCGCGATGTTTGCCGTCGCGATTCCCATTATCCGAGCTGAGTTCTCGCTCACAGAGGATGTTGCCTCATGGTTGCAGGTCGCATATGCGATGCCGTTTATGATGTTCATGCCATTGTACGGCCGGCTTGCAAATGGAATAGGAGCACGTCGATTGCTGCTTTCGGGGCTGTCTCTCTTCGCCCTGGGAACCGCACTCATGCTCGTGGTCAATACACTACCGATGATGTTTGCCGCCCGAGCGATTCAGGGAGCCGGTGCAGCAGGGATCAACCCGCTCTCGATGGCGATCATCATGTATCACGCACCGCAGCACAAGCGGGGCAATATGCTCGGTACGTGGAACTCGATCGGTCCGATATCCGGAATGCTCGGACCGCTTGTCGGTGGGGCCTTGATCGATGCGATCGGTTGGCGATCGATATTC
>SLAN01000022.1 GCA_007126865.1 Spirochaetales bacterium
GGGTCGGTGACCGCGTCCCACACGCGGCCGGCGGCGATCGCGATGCCGGCGAGCGCCGGCAGCAACCCGACGATATCGGTCAGGAAAAAGAGCAGGTGGAATCCGATCATCGAGAAGTAGAGATTCCCCCCGAGATCGCAGATTCCGAATGCGAACTTCGTCCGGCGCTTGAGTTTCGCTTCCACGGCGGCCTCCCCCGAGTTGCAGTGCGGCAATAGTACATCGAGGCGATGCTGGTGCGCTACCGCCGTCCCCGGGTGCCGTCTCTTCGCGGTGCGGGGCGAAGTACCGCCCGGCTATCGCCGCGCCCTTCCAGCTACCGCCGCGCCCGCCGGTTCTCCCGGCAAGCGGCCGTGCGCTCCCGGGATCGCGACCGTCATCGCCGCCTCCGCCGGTTCTCCCGGCAAGCGGTGCAGCCGAGTACGCGCACGTGCTTCTTGCCGTTGCGCTTCTCGAACATGCGCGCGATCAGATGCCCCTCGCGGTCGACCTCGCCATGGCAGACCGGGCATATCCGCGGGTGGCGATGATTGGCCGGATAGCAGTGCGGGCAGCCGAAGATGTGCGTGGTGAACTCGGTAATATCGCGGTGCTGCACACCGCCGGAGAACACGACGCTCTTGATGCGTTCGCCCGGGGCGAGATCGGCGCGGCAGACCGGGCACGTTTTCGGCGGATTCGTTGTCGCAGGCGGGTCCGGACGGTCGGATTGGCGCCCGAACGTTCGCCGGCCCGCGTCGCGGAGGCGGGCCCGTGACTGGTGGCGAGCGTGACTTCGACCCGGCGGCAGATCTCCGGTGGCGGCGCGATGATCGTACCGACGCCGACCCAACGCCGGGAGGAGTGCGAGAACGACGATTGCGGCGGCGAGCCCGAGTGCTATGGTAAGAGCCATCGTATCTACGGTTATTGTAGCCGTACGACGGCGGTCGGGGATAGACTTTGCGCCATGGCAACGCTATGGGTGGTCGCCACTCCGATCGGAAACCTCGACGATATGACCTTCCGCGGCGTGGAGACGCTTCGACGCGCCGATCTCGTCGTTTGCGAGGATACGCGCCAGACGCAGAAACTGCTGACGCACTTCCAGATATCGTCGCCGACCACAGCATTTCACGCACATACCGATGACCGACGCCTGGAGGACCTCATTGCACGGATCGGATCGCTCGAACGTGTCGCACTGGTGACCGATGCCGGCACACCCGGCGTGAGCGATCCGGGAGCCGCCCTCGTTCAGGCATGTGTCGGCGCCGGAATCGACGTGCGACCGGTGCCGGGTGTAAGCGCTCTGACCGCCTTGCTGAGTGTCGCCGGCCCGCTCGGGAGAACAGTGTTGTTCGACGGCTTTCCGAGTCCGAAGCCCGGCCGCAGGCGCCGGCGTATTCGGGAGCTGTGCGAGCGGGGCGAACCGTACGTGTTCTATGAATCCCCACACCGGATCGTCAAGCTCCTCCACGATATCGAACGGGAGCATCCGGGCGCGGAAGTTGTCGTCGGACGGGAAATGACGAAGGTCTTCGAGGAGTTTTTCCGTGGAGGAGCCGGAGAAATTGCCGATATATTAAACAGCAGGGGACGGATCCGGGGTGAATTGACCGTCCTTGTGCGCACGGCCGATAACCGTTAAGATTATAGGTGGCGATGTCGAAAATGAAGGTGGAAGGTGTAGTGTCCTATGACGATTGAAGGGCTTGGACCCATACAGCCAAATCAGCCCATTAACCGTTCTGAAAGACCTCAGAGCGCCGGCACTGACCGGCAGGCGGATAGTGTGAGTCTGTCCGACGAAGCCAAACTGAAGGCGGAGCTTTATCAGGCAACCGAACAGGTGCGCTCAACCGAGGATGTTCGAGCCGACCGGGTCGCCGAAGTAAAGCAGAAACTCGAGGATCCCTCCTATATCGATAACGCGGTCCTTTCGACGGTTGCAGACCGCCTCATGGATGTCTTCGGACTGTAGCCGAGCGAGATGTGTTGTTCCGGGGCGCCTTCCGGCCGGGGTGTCCTCCGGGGCCATAACGGCACTGTCACCGTTACCGTAAGTCAATATTCGTACAGCACGCGCACCGCGGCGGTGTACGCATCCTTGCTTATTCGGAGTATTTCGCTATTCTTTGAGCCGGACGGCGTATGCAGGATTTTGTTTTCCACGTTCCGGGGCAGATCATCCTGGGAACCGATACCGTATCCCGGATCGGCTCACTCGCCTCGCTGCTCGGCGGACGCGCCATGATCGTGACCGAGAGCGTAGTGCGCGATGCCGGACACGCCGACAAGGTACGAGATAACCTCGAAAGCTCCGGTCTCACCACTATCGTCTTCGACGAGTTCGACTCCAGCAGCGACAGTGAAGTCATAGAGCGTGCACTCGGTCTCGCCAGGGCGAGTCACAGTCAATTGGTTGTCGGTGTTGGCGGAATGCGGGCGCTCGCTGCTGCAAGAGTAGTGGCCGCGTTCGCTCCGCATACGCGAGAGATCCAACAGGTTGTGCAGATGGGCGCCTCGGTAACCCCGCTCGGCTACCTCGAGGTACCGACCAGCTGTCGAAACCATGTACTTCTTCGTGATTACTGCGTCATTACACAGTCGGGTACCCGGCAACCGCTGACGATCAAACTGCCGCCGGGGCTGCTCAAAGCGGCGATCCTCGACGCCAAGCTGGCGGCCGGACTGGCGACGAAGTCGTACTGTGCAATCCTGCTCGACACGATGCTCGCGGCTGTGGAAGGCATTCTTTCGACCAAATCGAATCTACTCTCGGACACGCTCCTGCTCCAGGCGATCACGATTCTCCGGGAGAGCGTCGAACAGGTGGTGGCGCAGCCGAGCGATTTGCGCCCGCGGGCCCGTGCCGCCGAGGCGGCATTTATGTGCGCTCTCGGCCTTTCGATTTCTTCACAGGGAATCGGCGGAGCGGTCGCCTACGCGGTCAACAGCCGTTTGGACGTACCGAAGTCATGGACATCGACGGTCATGCTGCCGTATCTGCTCGACTACTTCGAAGGAACCCGTCCGGAGAAGTTGCGACGGATCGCGTTAGCCCTCGGTGAGCGCGAGATCGAGGAAAGCGGTCCGCGCAGCATGCATCGGGCCGGAAGCGCCGCGCGCCGCCTGCTCGCCCGCACCGCGCTCCCGGCGCGACTGCGGGAGCTCGATCTCACACTCGATGACCTCTCCGGGGTCGCCGACGCGGCGAGCGACTTCGAGATGATCGGGTTCGTGCCGGTTCCGGTCAGCACGCAGGAACTCTACGATATACTCAAGCAGGCGTATTGAACGATGACCCCGCGCAAGTTTTTGCGCCAGCCTGAATCGGTTCGCCGGCGGCACGCCCCGCGGTTGCTCGCAGATCTCGAGCAACGCCTGCACAGCGGATCCGGCGTTACGCCGGACGAGATCATCACGCTTTCGCAGCTTCTTGCCGGAGAGGAGTGGCTGGATGATGGGTGTCGCGCGGCGCTGGCATCGCTTGAGGAAGCCGCCGGCTCGGACGCTGCTGGTGTGGAAGCCGCTCGGTCACAACCCGCCGGCTCGGACGACTATCGTGGGGAAACTGCGCGCGGCGGCGAGCGTCGAGCTCCACCCTCCGAGCTCATCCGCCGGGTGAATCACGCCCGTCACGAAATTCTGCGCGTCACCGGCCGTGAGCCGGCCGATTGGGATCTCGCCGAACCGAAATCCGTATCGACGGATCGCGAGGCGATTGCGACGTTTCCCATCGCACTGTTCGGTGAGTCGATCCGCAGCCCGTACAACGTCGGTTCGATGATACGCAGCGCGGCGGCGTTCGGCGCCCGGGAGTGCCTCTTCTCGCCGGAGAGCGCGAACCCGGAGCATTCTCGCGCGCGACGCTCGGCAATGGGGGGCGATCGGAGTGTCACCGTTCGCCGTGCGACGCTCGACGAGATATCCTCCGGTGAGATGCCGCTGTTCGCCGTCGAATCGGGCGGAGTGGCGATCTCGGAGTTCACCTTTCCCGATCGCGGGATCGCGTTATTCGGCCACGAGGAGCTCGGGCTCTCGCACGACGCCCTCGCGTGTGCTGCCGCCTCCGGAGGAATCGTGTCCATACCGCTCTACGGTGCGAAACAGAGCTTGAATGTTGCCGCGACGGCGGCGATCGTTCTTTCGTGGTGGGTCGCTCGAGCAGAGCAACGGCGATAGCTCGGCCCGGGTGAACCGGCCGCCTCCACGATCGCGGGCAAGCCCGCCCCGGGAAGCTCCCGAGCGGGCGATCCGCGCGATCGGCCGGTGCGCCTATCGCAGCACGAGCTCGTGCGTGATCTCCGCGGTGTGTTTAAGGGTCGCCGCCACCGGACAGTACTTCGTCAGGCTCAGGTCGATCGCTTTTTCCATCTTCTCGGCGTCGAGCTCGCTTCCGGAGAAGATGTAGCGAATGTGAACGGTGCGAAAGGTCTTCGGATGCTCGTCGCGCGCCTCCCCGGAGATCTCGAGACGGAACGAATCGTACGGCATTCGCATCTTGCCGAGAATCGCCGCGACATCCATACCGGTGCACCCGGCGAGCGCGGCGAGAAGGAGGCTCTTCGGCGGCGGGCCGTTGTTGCCACCTCCGTGGGATGGGTCGGCGTCGACGCCGATCGTCGCCCCTTTCACATCGAGGTCGAACGCGAGTTCGTCTTTATGGGTTGCTGTGACATTCATACCGGCAATAGTAGTGCTATCCGGAGGCGGAAGGGAAGGGAACTGCGACCCGGTGCGTTGGCAGGCAGGGAGCCATTCGGGGCACGAGCGGCGGCGCGGCGAGCACCAACCCGCGTTCGGCTTGCCGCAGAATGTGAAGCCCGCGTGCGCCAACCCGTGTTCGGCTCTCCGGAGGGCGTGAACCCCGCGAGCGCTTAGCGCCGCTCGGTTTGCCGGCGAAAGGCCGCTTCGAGCTTCTTTTTCAGACGCATTAAGGCGTCGGTCGTTTTCAGGTCGAAGCGTTCACGAACCGACGGCTCGATATACTCGATCGAGATGCGGTAACTGTGGCGATCGCAGAGCGCGTTGGCCAGGTATACCGTCGATACGACATCCTGGTAGACCGGATCGCAGCTGCTCGGGTCATGATGATAGCGGATCGCCTCCACGAGCGCCTCCGGGAAGTTCCACTTCGTGGCAACGAGGCCGCCGATCTCGGCATGGTTCAGGCCGCTTGCGAGGTCTTCGAGAAGTCCGCTCGAGAGGTTGCGTTCGGCGCAGAAACGTTCGATCTGCTGGATGAGATCCGGATGTACGCTGGCGAAGATGATCTTCCCCATATCGTGCAGGATGCCCCCGGCGTACACATCGTCGAGGATGTCGCGATTCTTCAGCAGATATCGGCCGATGTAGTACGCGTAGAAACCGGTTCGGTAGGAGTGCTGCCACAGCTCTCGCGTCTCCTCGGTTTCGCTTCCGAGAACCTTCTGGGTTCCGTAGGAGAAGAGCATGTTGCGCAGCCCCCGCATGCCGACGAGCTTCACAGCCTCGAAAATGCTGTCGACGCGCTTGGGAAGCATGAACTGTGCGGAGTTGACCACCTTCAGCAGGTCGGCGGTCAGCGACGGATCGGTCGAGATATGCGCGGCGATGTCGTGAAGATCGGAGTCGGGATCCTCGATCATTTTCTGAATGCGCATGATGTTCTCGGGGAACTGCGGCAGCCCTTCGATATGCCGGCTGAGCTCCTCGGATACCTCGTCGAGCGCCTCCGCATGCACTTCGCTCATCGGGATGTGTACGCGTGCGACCGTCTCACCGTTCTTTACATCGATATCGAACGACTCCTCGTCGAGCCCCA
>SLAN01000275.1 GCA_007126865.1 Spirochaetales bacterium
GGCCACGTCGACGCGCGTGTCGCGCGGCTGGTCCGGGTAGGGGGCTACCAGAGCGCCTGGACCACCGCCAAGCGTGTCGTCGCTGGGGATGGGGATCCTATGCTGCACGGCCGATGGGATGTGGGACTGCTGGACGACGTGGACTTCAGAGCGGTCCTCGTCCGAGGCCTTGCGAGGCCGTGGCGGTGAGCTCGCCGTCGGTCGCGGTCGTCATCCCGACCCACGACCGGGCGGCGTTGCTGCGGCGCACGCTGGCCAGCGTCCTGTCTCAACGTGAGGTCGACCTCGAGGTCATCGTCGTCGATGACGGCTCCAACGACTCGGAAGCTCGCGAGGTACGCCGCTGCGAAGGGGAACGGGTCCGCGTGGTGCGCAACGACGACGCACGCGGTGTCGCTGCTGCACGGAACCTCGGCGCTGGCGAGACCGACGCCACGTGGGTGGCGTTCTGCGACGACGACGATCTGTGGACGCCGACGAAGCTGGCGCGCCAGATCGCCGCGGCCGAGACGACCGCCCGCCGGTGGGCCTACACCGGCGCCGTGAAGTTCGAACTCGGGCCTGTCGTCTGGCAGCTGATGGCCGCACCGGACCCGTCGCGTGTGGCGTCCCGTCTCCCGTACCAGAACATCATCCCGGCGGGCTCATCGAACATCGTCGTTCGCCGGGACGCCCTGTTGGAGGCAGGAGGCTTCGATGCAGGGCTCTGGCACCTGGCTGACTGGGACATGTGGCTTCGGTTGCTCGAGATCGGTCTGCCGGCCCATGCACCCGGCATCGGCGTCGGGTACCGGCTGCACCTGTCGGCGATGTCGCTGACGCCGGAGGGGGTGCTGGACGACCTGCAGGTGATCGATGCCCGGTGGCGTCACCTACGGCAGGGTGAACCACTCGACTACGGCCCCACACACCTGTGGATCGCCTTGAACCAACTGCGAGCCGGCCGTCGGACTCCAGCGGCGCGCTCGTACCTGCGAGCCATCCGCCACGGGCGTCGTCGAGGCTTCGTGGGCCTGCTGCACACGGTGGATCCGAGGACGACCCGAGGCGGGGCCGGGGGCGCGCTGGACACGTGGGTCGCCCGGTCGGCGGGCATCGAGCGTGTGGATCCAGCACAGCTGCCGGCCGAGGTGATGGAGATGCTGGACGCGCTGGCGAGCGACCAGCAGCCGGGAGCGGCGCCAGGATGACCAGCCGCCCCACCGTCTCGGTCGTGCTCATCTTCTTCAACGACGAGCGGTTCCTGCCCGAGGCCATCGCGAGTGTGTTCCAACAGACGTTCGAAGACTGGGAGTTGATCCTGGCGGATGATGGCTCGACCGACGGCAGCACCGCTGTCGCACGCCGTTGGGCCGATGGGCATCCCGAGCGGGTCACCTACGTGGAGCACCCCGGTCACGCCAACCGCGGCCCGAGTGCGACGCGCAACCTCGGGTTCACGTCGTCGCGGGGCCGCTACATCGCCGTACTGGATTCGGACGACGTCTGGGAGCCTCACAAGCTGAGCGAGCAGGTGGCGATCCTCGACGCGCACCCTGAGGTCGGTCTCGTGATCGGCGCGTCGATGTACTGGTGGAGTTGGGCGGGGGAGCACGCGCCGCGTTCCGATCGGCTGATGACGGTCGGCGCGCCGGCCGACCGGGTCCATCACCCCCCTGAACTGGCGCTGCTGCTCTACCCGTTGGGGAAGGGCGTCGCTCCCTGCCCCTCGTCCTGGCTGCTCCGCAGGGAAGCGGTGGAGGGTGTCGGCGGATGGGAAGAGGACATCCGTGCCATGTACGAGGACCAGCGCTTCCTGGGCAAGGCCTACCACGAGATGTCCGTCTGGGTTTCCAGCCGCTACTGGGACCGCTACCGACGGCATCCCGGCCAACTCGTCGCCGTGACCGACAGCGATGGCTACCACACGGCGCGGCGCGAGTTCCTGGCGTGGTACGAGGATGATCTGCGCGACCGAGGGGTGAGCGACCCGAGGGTGTGGCGGGCGATCAGGCGGGCGTGGTGGCCCTACCGTCACCCGCGGTTGGCAGCCTCGCGGCGTGCCGCTGGCCGGCTGCGAGCCCGGTGGCTGCGTCGCATCCGGTCCGTGGGCAGGGTGGCCCGGCAGGAGGGAACGTGACCGCATCCGTCTCGGTGGTGATCCCGACCCACAACCGACTGCACCTGCTCGCGCAGACCCTGCATACGGTGCTCGCGCAGGACGTGGACCTCGAGGTGATCGTGGTCGACGAGGCGTCGTCCGATGGCACGGCAGAGTGGCTCGCAGGGCTGAGGGATCTGCGGGTGACGACGATCCGTCACGACGAGCCACGGGGTGTCCCGACGGCCCGCAACGCAGGGATCTCGGCGTCGCAGGGTGACTGGGTCGCGTTCGTCGACGACGACGATCTGTGGCTGCCCGACAAGTTGGTCGCCCAGCTCGAGGCTGCTCGAAACGCGGGGCGCCGCTGGGCCTACGGGGGGGCACTCGACGTCACGAGCGAGCCCCGGCTGCTGCGTGTCACCGTGCCCACCGCCGTCGAGTCCGCTCGGCTGCCCTGGGTCAACGTGGTCCCTGGGGGCGGGTCGAACGTGGTCGTCGAGCGGGAGCTGCTGGAGGACGTGGGTGGTTTCGATGTGGACCTGCGGCCTGCCGAGGATTGGGACATGTGGATCCGGCTCTGGCAGCGCGCGGCGCCGGCCGTGGTGTCGGCACCGGTGATGGCGTACCGCCTCCACCCCGGCAACTCGTCGCGCAAGGTCGACGACATGCTCGCTGCCTTGGAGGTGCTGGACCGCCGCTACCGAGGCGAGCGGGGTGGCGAAGGCTTGGACTGGGATGACGCCTTCCGTTGGATCGGGGCCTCGGCCCTGCGCGCGGGTGACATCGCCGCCGCCAGGCGCGTGGCGTTCGCCGCGATCCGTGCCCGCCACCCGGGCAGCTGGCGGCGCCTCGCGCGTGCACTGGTCCCGCTCGCTCCCCGTCAGCCGGTCGCGGCAGCTGACGAGCGTGACGGCCTGCTCGACCGGATCCGGCCTCGTGCGGTCGTGCCGTGGTGGCCGGGTACGGAGTCGTGGGTGCGTGAGACGCTCCAGGTGCGGGCGGCGTGATGGAGCCCATGGATCGTGACGACCGTTCCCTGGCACTCGTCATGTGGGGGGATCTGTTCGAGGACTTCTTCGACACAATCGAGGTGTCGCTGGAGACCTTCCGCACGGAGCTCACGGGGGGGTGGCTGTTCGCCTACATACGAGCGCTCGCCCTGCATGGCGTCACCACGTCGCTCATCAGCGTGTCGGCGCGAGTCTCGGCCCCGCACCGCTTCGTCCACGAGCCCACCGGTACGAGCGTGACGCTCCTGCCGGCTCCGCGGCGGCATCGCTGGCTGCGCGCGCTGTACCGTCGATCCCGGACACGGAAGTCGTTGAGTTCGCTGGCGTCCTACAGTTCGATCCCGATGCGGGGTCTCGTCAGGGAACTCCGACGCTGCGGCGCAGAGGCGATCCTCACCCAGGAGTACGAGCACGCCAGGTTCGATGTCCTCGTGGGCATCGGCGCGCTCCTGAAGCTGCCCGTCTTCGCCACCTTCCAGGGAGGGGATGCTCCCAACAGCCGGCTCGAGCGGTTGGTCCGGCCGCTGACGGTCCGTCGGTGCGCAGGTCTCATCGTGGGTTCCGGACGGGAGCGGGCCCGCGTCTCGGCGTCCTACCGAGTTCCCGCCGAGCGGATCGGCGCGATCCCCAACGCCATGGAGCTCCCGGAGCCCGATGCGTCAGCGCGCTTGACCGCCCGGGACGCCCTGGAGATCCCGGCCGACGCCATCGTCGTGGGCTGGCAAGGACGCGTGACGATCCGCCGGAAGGGCCTCGACATCCTGCTGGATGCCTGGGAGGGGGTGAGTCGTCGCCACCCGGATCGGGACCTCCTGCTGCTGCTGGTCGGGACGGGCGAGGACGCGGACGAGTTCCGCCGCCAGATCCAGAGGAGGGGACTCGACTCGATCCGCTGGCGCGACGACTACATCTCCGACCGGGCGGAACTGCTGCCCTACCAGGCGGCAGCGGACGTGTTCGTCCTTCCGTCGCGCCACGAAGGCTTCCCCGTGGCACCGATCGAGGCGATGGCGCTCGGGCTTCCCGTCGTTGCTGCCGACGCGCCGGGGGTCGGCGACATCTTCGCCGACGGGGAGGCATCCGGTGGGATCGTGGTGTTGCGAGAGGATCCCGGCGCGCTCGCCGCCGCCCTCGAGCGGCTCATCGTCGACAGCGACCTGCGCCGAGAGTTGGGAGTTCGTGCCCGAGATCGGGTCGAGCGCAACTACGCCGTCGACGCGGTCGGTGCGCAGCTACGGAGCTTCATGTTCGGCGACGCCTCCGCGATCGGGTCGTAGCAGCGCGAGAGTCCCGGACTCGAGCGCGGGCATGGCTCAGGCGTGGGTGGCACCGGCCCAGCGGGCGAAGCGTCGGAACTCCGCGTTCCGCTGGCCGAGCTCTGCGAAGCTACCCAAGTCGTCGATGCGGCCGTTGCGCATGAAGACGATGCGGTCGTAGTCCTGCACGGTGGACAGACGGTGTGCCACGGTGATGATGGTGTGGTGCTGCTTCAGCTCCTCGATCGCTTCGATCAGGGCCGCCTCGGTGAGGTTGTCCAAGGCTGACGTGCCCTCGTCGAAGATCAGCACGGTGGGACGTGTGTAGAGCGCTCGGGCGATGGCGACCCGTTGCCGTTGCCCACCGGAGACGCGGACACCATGTTCTCCGACCGTGCTGTCGAGTCCTGCCGGCAGCGACCCGACGAACTCCTCGAGTTGCGCGAGCGCAACCGCCTCACGGACCGCGGACTCGTCGATCTCATCGTCGGGAACGCCCAGTGCGATGTTGCGGCGGAGGGTGTCGTCGAGCAGGAACACCTGCTGGGACACCAGCCCCAGGTTGCGCTGCCAGGCCGCAGCGTGTCCAGTGATGTCGGTGCCATCGACGGTGACCCGGCCGGTCGAGGGCGCCGACAGCCCAACGATGAGGTCGAGCAGCGTGCTCTTGCCCGCTCCGGTGGGGCCGACGATGCCGATGGACTCGCCACGGCCGATGACGAGGTCGATGTCGAACAGGGTCGGCGCCTCGGTCTGCTCGTACTGGAAGGTCACCTCCTCCAGGCGGAGCTCCCGGGAGAACGGCATCGTGTGGGTGTCGTCACTGCTCGCAGGCAGGGGGAGCTCGAGGTCGGCGCGTAGGTCATCGAGCGCAGCGCTGCCGAAGCGGATCGAGTTCAGACTGGAGACGATCTGGTTGAGCGCCGGCATGATCCGCAGGGCGGCGTAGGCGAAGAGGCCGAGGACGGGGAGCGAACGCAACGCGCCATCGCCGACCAGGGTCGAGAAGGCGATGAACCCGGCGATGAAGGTGATCACCGCAGCTTCGATGGCGACCCTCGGCAAGGCGCCCAGCGCCGCGCGCTTGTAGCGCGCTTCGGCGATGCGCAGACGGGTCCGGCGGAACAGGTCGACGAAGAAGTCCTGACGGCCGAGGATGACGATGTCGCGGTACCCGTGCAGCCCCTGCTGGAGGGCTTGGTAGCTCCGGGCCCCCTCGCGCTGACTGATGCGGCCGAGTCGCTTCAGTCGCGGCTGGACGACGCGCATGGTGAGGTAGACGACCGGGCCGATCACGACCGCGGCGAGCCCCGTTGCCAGCGGCGCCGTGACCAACAGCACGACCAGGAGGCCGGTCACCACCAGGCCCTCGGTCAGCAGGTGCACCGCAGGGATCAGGACCGA
>SLAN01000181.1 GCA_007126865.1 Spirochaetales bacterium
CTCGATCGAAGCGACGCAGCTGGAGCTCCTGGTTCGCCCCGACGGGGACAATGGTGAATCGGGGACCTTCTATCTCGACGAAATTCACCTCGCCGACAGCCGGCCATCTGTTTCGGCGACACTCGAAGCCGGAGCTCGCTATCGATACGCCGGCGAATTGGCCCGTATCGGATCATCGATAACGATCCGGGATCTCGATGCCGGGGTGCGTTCCCGAATCGATGCCGACCTGAGCGCAGGACAGGTGTCGGCGGTCAGCGCCGACTCGGATATTGCGGCGACCATATGGCGGGTACGTCTCGGAGTGCAGTCCGGGTTCGTGTACTCGCCGGCTTTCGACGAGCTGTCCACCTATGGAGGACACCGGGTACGTGTCCCCACCGGTGATACACCGCTGTCGCTGGAGGAGCGCTACTTCCGAACATTCGGGGCCGAGAGCGCCGAACGCGAAGCGCGGGAACTATCGGTATCACTGGAAACCGCGCCGGTCGAGCTGAGCGTTTCCTCCGACTCGTCGCTCAGCGCTGAGCGACTGCGGCAGCAATGGAGCTTCGACGCTACGCTGCCGGCGCCGCGCGTATCGCTCGATTTCGAAATGGGCTCAGTCAGCGGGGAGTATCGTATACCGGCGGATACCGGCTATTTCGCCTCATGGCTACGCTCCTACCAATTGCTCGGCCCGTATCGGAGTACGACCGCGCTCGAGCGACGCGCACGGGCACAGATCGAACGCTCGGCCGGTGATGCGGCGATCTCGGCAACCGGAAACGCCCGGCTCGGCTTTCGGACATTTGCTCCCGCCGGTGAACAGCGCTCGGAGACAGCGTTCGAGATCGGAACGCTCTTCCGATCGGAACGCGCCTCATCACACGATGCGGTGGCGGAACCCGGCTCGCCGCTCTTTTCCGGACTCTCGATCGAGCCGTTCTACGGCCGGCGTCTGCGGCTCGAGGAGAGTTACGAGACGGACACCGGGTTCCGGGGCGACTTCGACCGGTATGCCTCCGCCCTCGTCGAAGAACACTATCTATATTCATCCGTACCGTTTCTCGAGCTCTTCCAACCGATTGAGGAGAGTCGCTTCGCACAGATCGACGGTGGGCGCGAACGAGCCGAATACCGTCCGAGCATCGGGTTTCGTGCTCGACGTAATTTCGGCTCGCGGCTTCGCGATCTACTCGTTCCGTTCCGGCTGGAGGCCGATTACGGGCGTCGATATGAGAGGCGCGATGATTCATTACGGGAGAGCAGCGACGCGGCGATATCTGCCTCCACCTTCGCCGTGAATCTCTTCGGAAGACTCGGCGCCTATCCGGTTACCGACCTCTACACCTCCGACGAGTTCTTCGGCCGGATTACCGCACAGGCGCTCTTTGCTCGCGAGAGCGAGTACCGCGCCACATGGGAAACCGCGGCACGGTTTTTCTCGGGTGACGACCGAGCACTCGAGATGGAAAACACCTACTCGATTTCGTATACGCAAGCTGTCGATCACGAGAACGAGTCGGAGATCGAGTACTCCTGGACGTCACCGGCGCGGTTCGCCGACTCGATCCCGTGGCCGGTTGACTACGAGAACGCTCGATTGCGCCATCGCGAGCACCTGTCGCTGCTGATATCCCGACCGTCGCGTGAGCAGACCCCGGCAAAGACGCGGCTTGTGACCGGCCATCGAACCTCCCTCGAGCTCGACGATGTCGCCAGTATCGGAGCGCAGATGCGCGTCGGTTGGGAGCGCGAGCACGGCGGTGATCAACCGCCGATCGATCGATTCGGAGTCGAGGGAAGCATAGAAGCACGCTTCCGATTCTGAGCACAGGCGCTTACGACGCTCAGCGTTCACAATTGAAAGGAGCCTCGGATTGTAGTACGGTCGCCACAATCGTGGCATCCGCAGACAACGCCCGCACAAACAGCATTCGAATCCTCCCGGACTCGGTTGCGCGCAAGATCGCCGCCGGAGAGGTAATAGAGCGTCCCGCCTCGGTCGTGCGCGAGCTGATCGATAACAGCATAGACGCCGGAGCGTCCACAATCTCGGTCGAGCTCGAGGAGGGAGGGCTTTCGCTTATTCGAGTCACCGACAGCGGAGTCGGTATGCCGGCTGACGACCTCGAGCGCTGCTACCTGTCACATGCGACGAGCAAGATACGCGGCAGCGATGATCTGTTGCGCATTGAAAGCCTCGGATTTCGCGGAGAGGCACTTGCGAGTATCGGTGCCGTCTCCCGGCTCGAGATTTCGTCGAGAAGTGTAAACGGCGACGGTGGCAGAGTTGTCGTCGAAGACGGGAACGTTGTCGAGCACGGGGCGACTCGCGGAGTCCAGGGGACGTCGGTTGATGTGCGCCGCCTTTTCTACAACCTCCCCGCACGAAAGCGGTTCCTGAAACGGGCGGCAACCGAAACGGCAATGGTACGCCAGGTGGTGATCGAGAAGGCTCTCGCGTATCCACAGATAGAGTTCAAGTTGACTACGGACGGTGCCGTTCGGTTGATGCTACCGAAACAGGAGACTCTTGCACGCATCGCGATGACACACGAGAGACTCGACACCGAACGGCTCACGGAAATCCGACATGACGGGGTCGCATGCCGGTTGGCGAGCTATGTGGGAGACACCACCGTCATTCGGCGCGATCGTAAGATGATACAAACGTTCGTCAACGGACGTCGTATCTCCGAGTACGGATTCGTCCAGGCGGTCGAATATGCTCTCGGCGATCTCTTTCACGGCGGTACGTTTCCGGTCTGTCTCCTGTTCATTGACGTTCCCGCCGAAGAGGTCGACTTCAACGTGCACCCAGCGAAACGGGAGGCGAAATTCAGCCGACGCGACCGTATCCACCACGACATCGTAACCGCATTGAGATCGAACTCTCTACGGCCGGCGGGCCACCTCGCCAACTCGACATCCTCCTCTCCGGAAACCGATCCGACTCCGAGCCGACCGTTGCCGTTCGAAGTCGGAGACAAGCATGTGCGGGAACGCCCACGCCCGAGCGCCTCCGCCGAACGGCCCGAGCGCTCCGCCCGCGAATTACCCTCGAAATCGCCGGATCCATACCGCTCGGTCGAACGATTCGAGCCTTCTGCCCGGGCACCCGCCTCTTCAGTTCCTCCGGGGCACGTGCGCAACGATCTCGTGTATCACGGGACACTCTTCGGCACCTATCTTATCGTCGAACGCGGAAACGAGCTCTTTCTCGTCGATCAACACGCTGCTCACGAACGAATCATGTATGACTCATTCCGCAAGCGTGGCACGGTACAGAGGCTGCTGGTACCGATTGACTTCGATGTGGAAGGTGAGCAGATGGAAACCGTGCGCGAGCGGATCACACAGGCCGCAGAGCTCGGAATCGAGATAGAAGAGCGCGGCTCGGGCAGATTCAGGATCTATACGCTTCCCGAATCGTTTTCCGGGTCGGAGAGCGTCCTTATCGAGAGTCTGTGTGGTCTCGAATTGATCTCGGGTGAGTTCGAGCGCGATCTGTACGCGACAATGGCGTGTAAGGCGGCAGTGCGGGCCGGGGACCATGTCGACGAGCTGACCGCCCGCGAGCTCATTCACCACGTTTTCGGTCTTTCCGATCCCCGATGCCCGCACGGGCGTCCGCTCTGGATTCGCACCCCCCGAGAAGAGCTCGATCGAAAGATCGGCCGCTGCTGAGCCTGTAGCCCCTTCGCCTCTACAGCTCGGTCAGCAGCGCCTCGATGTCGTCACGCGCTTCGTACTCCGGATTCTCCGACAATAAACCTTCAAGCACCTCGCGAGCGGATTCGGTGTCATCCTGGGAGATCAGCACCTCTCCGAGCCTGTGTCGAACTCGCCAGTCATCGGGGCGGTCATCGAGAATGCTGCGCAGTTCTTCTTCAGCACGATCGTAGTCTTCGGCACCGATGTACGCCACGGCAAGGTTTCTCCGAATCTCGGGTGTGTCCGGATCCAGGCGCCGCGCACGACGGAAATGGTCGATCGACTCATTGAAGTTTTCCAGACTGAGATAGACATTCCCGAGATTATTGTTCACCGCGGCGTCATCCGGCTGCATACCGTACGCCCGAAGCAGATAGTCGAGAGCGTCATCGTGCAACCCCAGCTCATCGAGCAAACGACCGAGCTCGATAAGCGGACGAACGTACCGGCTGTCGAGCTCTGCGGCGGTCATGTGAGATTCGATCGCGTCTTCAACCTCACCGAGTCCATCCTGGATCTGTCCCTTGACATAGAAGTACTCGGGAGAGGGATTGAGTGCGATGGCTTCCTGGATGAACTCGTACGCCTCTTCGAACTTCTCGTTCCTCCGTTTGATCTGTGCCGCGTTGAAGTTGTGCGTCGGACTGCCCGGGTCGAGCTCGGCGGCACGGACGAAGGCGGCCTCCGCACGACTCGCATTGCCCGCCGCCTCGTACGCCTGGCCCAACTGCATTCGGTACATCGGGTTTCCGGGAGCAATGTCGATAGCGGTTTCGAGCTGGACTATTGCCGCCCGGTAGTTACCCCGATCGAGCTCGGCCATTCCCAGCCGGTGATATGCGGCCGAGTTCTCCTGGTCAACCTCTATCGCACGCCGAAACGCCTGAAGGGCACCGTCCTCGTCACGCAGCTGCAGATTGCTCATTCCCATGTTGTAGTAGGCGTTTGGAAACTCCGGATCGAGGTCGACAACCCGCTGGTAGCTTTCCCGCGCGTCCCGGAAATCGCTCGCCCGATACTGCGCATTACCGAGCGCGAAATAGACTTCCGGCCTGTCGTCAGCCAACTCGGCGGCTTTCTCGAACATCTCGCGAGCCGCGCTATGGTCGCCATCGGAGCTGTACACCTCCCCCTTGGTGAAGTAGGGACGCCAGAGCGTATCGTCCGCTTCCATTGCCGCCTCAGCGTATTCGCGCGCCAGTTGTTGGTCCTCCCTGCTATCGGGATCGCGCCGTCGATACGCCTCACCGAGACCGGCGAGCGCCTCAGGACGGTTCTCGGCAAGCTGCAGCACTTCTTCGAACAATTCGATCGCCCGATCGAAGTCACCTTCCTGCAGTGCGCTTTCCGCCTCTTCCAGCAGGTTTCGAACCTCGCGTTCCCGCTCCCGCTCTTCTTCCTCGAGCGCAGCGAGCTCCGCCTCCTGTCGCTCGAGTTCTCGCTGCTCGGCCGCTCGGCGCTCTTCTTCCTCGCGCGCGCGTTCCTCTTCCTCCTGCTCTCGTGCCCGGCGGGCCTCCGCAGCGGCTTCCTCCTCAGCAGCGCGCCGTTCCTCCGCCTCACGGCGTTCTCGCTCCGCCTCGGCGAGTCGCTCCTCGAGCGCCGCGAGCTGCTCCTCGTCGTCCGATCGGTCGTCCGATTCCAGCGCTTCGATCTGACTGCGCAGCTCGGAGATCTCATCGAGACGATCCTGTTCTTCCCGCTCGAGCGCGCGTCGCGCTTCGACAATTCGGCTGCGCAGCTCATTCGCCTCTTCATGGTCGACGTCATCGAGGAGAACGCGGTCGACGAGATCGAGCGCGCGCGTCAATTCGCCGTCCTCGTAGTAATCTCGGGCAAGTCTGAGAGTATTGGCGTGCGGGTCTTCCGGCGCCGTGGTCCGCTCGCCGAGCAGGAGTGCCGTGCCGAGGCCACCACCTATCAGAAGTGCCAGGACGATCCCGCCGGCGACGAGTGCGCGTTTTCGGTCATACATCGTGATTGCTCCGCTCAGTCGAAAATGTCGAAGTCGTCTTCAATCGACTCGAAGTCTTCCTCTCCGCCGCC
>SLAN01000230.1 GCA_007126865.1 Spirochaetales bacterium
ATCGCGTCCAACTACACGATGCGAACACCGTGCTGCGAACAGCATAGGTGACCATAGCAACAAGACGAGTGGTACTTCCCACGCCATGAGCCGGACCACCAACAACAGCGTTCGCTCCCACGCTCATGTCGGCGCGCGCTAGTATCTCGTTCCGGTCCCCGTCGGACCGCGCCCGAGCGCGACGAGCAGACCGGACCTGAGGCTTGCCTACCGCCGCGATCAGGCCGTCTGCCGATCCGAGATGAGCTCGCCTGAGCAGTCTCGCTGGCCCGCAACAAGCAAGCCCCCTGCAGCATTCTAGGCCGAGTTCACTCGTCGCCTTCGCCGGCGTGACCGTGTCCGCGATTCATACCCGACTGGAGTTCCTTCAGTTGCTGCCACCTCTGGCGAATGTCGTTCTCAATCGCTCGGATGAGCAAGAGCGCCAGGCAGCAGAGCAGGAGGTGCGCGCGGATGCGATCCTCATACCGGTGGTAGACGAACCTGATGTCGACGCTGTGCTTCAGGTCCCGATTCAAGCGCTCGATCTCGTGCAGCCGCTCGTAGCCCAGCGCGAGTTCCTCGGTGCTCAGGTGCGGATCGCTGGTGCTGAGGAGGAACTTGCCGTCGAGCTTTCCTTCGGCCACGATCTCGCGGCGGTTTGTGGCGAGCTTCTCGGTCTTGGTCTGACGGCATACCGGCCGTAGGTGCGGTGGGCCCGTAGGGCACAGGCGGCCTAGCCGTGTGCCGTGCCGGTGAGGTCACCAAGCTCCACCCAGCCGTCACCGGGGGCGCGACCGCCGCACGGATACCGGGCGCCTTGATCCTGCTGCTTGTCCTTCTGCTGGTGGCGTCGCTCCTCCCGACCACCGCTGGCGCCAGCGAGGGACGAGGTCAGCCGTTCCCGCCACTCGAGGACCGCGTCCCCGACCAGGTCCTGGTCCGCTTCCACGAAGCTGTCCTTCCCGCCGCTGATATGGGTTGATCTTTGGCAAGCCGGCATGAAGGGAGTGCGTTGGTGACGTGCGGGTCGGGTCTCGACACGTTGTTAGTCTGACATGCGCGGGTTGGGTACCGCAGGACGATCTCCTTGGGCAGGGGGCGTGTCGCGATCTCGAACCGAGCGTGACCACGGCATGGCGGTTGCTCACGGCGCGCTCGCGGGCTGCTGGGTCCGCCAGTGCCCTGCGGGCGCGCAAGGTTGGTGAGGTGGGCGTGTAACGCAGTCGGTGGTGCCGCTCGGCTTCGGTCAGCAGGCGGCGCGCGTGGGCGTTGCCGGTCCGAGTGAGCCCACCCTGGGAGCGCGACTGGCCCGCCGAGCCTTCTGTGGGCACCAGCCCGACGTACGAGCCGCTGCGGCGTCCGACGAACCTGGTCCAGTCGCCTATCTCGAGCGCGAGCCCGAACGCGGTGAGAGGCGAGATGCCCCGTAAGCACGCCAAGCGCTGCACGACGCTGGTGAACTCGCTCTCGGCTGCCATCGCGTGGATCGCTGCGTCAAGTCGCGCCCGACCGTCCTGAGTGGCGACCACGGCCTCGTGCGCCGCGTCGAAGGCGGAATGCAAGCCGGGCAGGTCGAAGCGCTGCCAACGCAGCCAGTCGTTATGCGCGATCGTCCACGCGTTCTTGCCGCGGTAGGTGACACCATGACGCAACAGCAGCTTGCCGAGCCGGTGCCGGGCGCTCATCAGTTCGCGCCGGGCATCCTCCCGGGCACGCACCACGTTGCGCGCGGCCTCCTGGGACACGCTGGGAATGCTCACCGCCACGATCTCACCCAACCGCAGCAACTTGGCGATGTGCAGCGCGTAACGGGCGTCGGCCTTCACGCGCTCATCAACCGACCGCTGCAGCTTCGAGGGCGCGAACACCTCGCAACGCACACCAGCCGAGCGGAGCGCACGCCAGCGTGAGGCCGGTCGGACCGGCTTCGTACGCTGCGGCGACCGGGCCGGAGAGGCTCCGGAGCCACACCGGCACCTCAGTGGGGCTCAACCGAGGCGGCGCCGGACGAGTTCGCCCGTCTCGCCGTCGAGAGCTACCCCGACCAACGTGTGGGCGTGCACGGCCAAGACAACGAACGAACGCTCTAGACTCATCTCAGGGCCTCCCTCACATATGTGGCTCTACGGACCGAGGGCCACCCCGGCCGCAACCCACGGACTATTCGAGTGGAGGCCACTACGTCAACGCATATCGTCGAGGGAGAAGGTTCTCAAGAGTGCCGGGGCGAAGAGGCTCTCGCTGATCGAGCAGCTCGACGTCCGTGTCACGCGGGCTCCGGAGCACGCCGCCGACCGCGCCATCGCAGCGCTGCAGCGCAGTCCGATGGTTGAGTACGCGCAGTTCGACACGGTCATCGAGATCGACGATGTGACCGAAGTCGTGCCGAACGACCCCTGGTGGGCCTATCAGTGGGGGCTGAAGAAGGTCGAGGGCCGCACCACGTGGGCGCATCACGCCCGGAGCAGCCAGCGCCAGGATCGCCATCCTCGACACCGGGGTGAACGAGGTCCCCGACCTGCAGAGCAAGCTGGTACCCGGCCACAACCTGCTGACCGGCACCGGTGACGTCACCGACAACACCGGGCACGGCACGCTCTCGGCAAGGGTCGCTGGTGCCGAGTCCGAAGACGGGGCCGAATGTCGCGAGCTACTGCTGGGACTGCTCCATCCTGCCGGTGAAGGTGGTGGAGACCGGCTCAGGCATGATGTGCGATCTCGTCAAGGGCGTCGTCTGGGCCGCCGACAACGGGGCGCAGGTGATCTCGATGAGCGTGAGCGGTTCGAGGGGGACCAGCACGATGCTGAACGCCGTGCGGTACGCATAGGGCGAAGACGTGGTGCTGGTGGCTGCGGCCGGCAACGACGGCGGTCTGAGCCTCCGGTATCCGGCGACCTATGCCGAGGTGGTCGGTGTCGCTGCGACCGACAGCGGCGAGGCGCTGTACGCGTGGTCCGACCGCGGTGACTGGGTCGATGTGTCCGCTCCGGGAATCAACCGGTCGACCACAAAGGACGGTGGCGTGTCGTCCTACGCCGGCACCTCGTCCGCCACCCCGGCGGCCGCCGCGGTCGTTGGGCTGGCCCGCGCCGTCGAAGCCTCGGCGGCAGAGGCCCAGACCGCGCTCCAGCAGGGCGCCGCACCGCTCACCGAGGTCCGCTACGACCGCGTCGACGCCCACCGGATGCTGGAGCTGCTCGGTGCCACCGAGCCAACCGAGCCGGAGCCGACCGACCCGTGCAGGAGCACACCGATCCAGAGCCGGAGGCGACGCCGGAGGCCGGCGAGGCCGAGCCGACGCTGAATCCCGACCCCCAAGAGCCGCCAGCGGAGGACGAGCCGGAACCGGCACCGACGCCATCGGGTCCGGTCATCGAACTCACCGTCGAGACGGCGAAGTCGCGCGGCCTGAACGTCGCCACGCTCGGCTGGGACGGCACCGATGCCGCGGCCCTGGACGTGCACGTCAACGGTGGACGCTTGACGGCGACAGCGAACACCGGTGGCTTCGTCCATGAGACCGGGACGCGGGGGAGTCCGACGTTCGAGTACCAAGTCTGCGAGGTTGACACCCAGGTCTGCTCACCGATCGTGACGATCAGCAGCTGGTGAGCGAGACGCCAGGGGCCCGGCGGAAGCCGGGCCCCTGGGGGTCGTCAGCGGGTACGGGTCATGGACCGAAGTCCGGGTCAGGGATACCTGCGTTCACGTGCGCGATGACGTAGATCTCACCGCTCAGTGGGTCTGCGACGCTGTACTGCCCCGGAGCAGTGGTCGGACCACCCCTCCGTCCTGGGCTCGTCGGGAACATGTCCTCGCCCGCGTAGACCGCTGCATCCTCGAACAGGATGCCGTCGGCTGGAACTGGAACGAACTCGTAGCCGAAGCCACCACCGTTGTAGACGACGACGAAGGTGCCAACCAGCGTGCCCTTGCTGACGTCACACTGGCCAGCGCCCGCGTACAGCGGCCACGAACCTGAGTATGGCTGGCCGATCAGGTTGCTCCAGCCCCAGTTCGAGAACCCGTTGTCGCAGAACGCGTGAGCCGTGACGCCTTCGCCCATGCCCTTCGCCCAGGCGCTCTCCCAGAGGTAGCACTGGATGTTGATCTTCAACTGAGCGGTGGCGTCCTTCTCGAGTTCCACGATGGTTGCGGTGTTGTCGATAGTGTCGCTGCCGCAGCCGTCCTGGCCGTAGTCCGCCCACGCGAAGTCCTGCTCGTAGGTGAAGGTCTCCACGTCATCGGCGTCGTAGTCCTCAGCCTTCAGCACGACACCCTCGTCATCTGGGTCGTACTTGAGCCCGAAGCCGGCGTTCGTGTCGGTGATGGTGACCTCGTCATAGAGCTCGGGGTCAGGGTCACCCCAGACCAGGTCAGCAGAGGCGGTGTGGGACACAGCGGATTCGACGCGAACGGTGTTCGTGCCGGTCGCCTGGCCCGTCCCCTCCGGGAAGGTGTACCCGTAGGTGCAGGTCAGGGTCTCGCCGCCTTCGAGCGTGTAGGGCAGCGCGAAGTTCTCGCCGCAGTCGACCTCGATCAGCGTGGAGTTCTCGGAGCTGAGGTCCTCCGGGCTCCACTCGAGCGTGTCGACGATGGCGGTGATCTCGGCGTCGATTCCGGATTCGTTCTCGATGGTGATGTCCCCGGTGACCTTGTGGCCGGAGTCGACGAAGCCCAGGTAGGTGACGTCCACCGTCCAGGTCGCAGTCTCATCGCCCTCGCCGTCGATGGAGAGCCAGATCTTCGGGGTGCCGTTGACGAACTCCTCGTTCTCCGTCTCGACCTTCTTGTCGATGTCCCAGTCGTGGGTCCGTGTGTACGACGTCACGGCGGTCTTGCTCACCGCGAGCTGCAACGCGTTCTCGAAGTCAAGGCCCGCGACCGTCTCGTCCTCTCCGGCGGTCACGGAGACTCGGTGGCAGACCCGACCGTCGTCCGGGTTGACGATGATGCCGACGCCGTTCTCGGGCAGGGTCGGCGACACCTGGTACCAGCCGTCACGCACGACCTCGCACACCGCGAGGTCCAGTTCCGTCCCGGCCGCGAACGGTCCGATGGTAGCGGACCACTCGCCCATTTCGTCGGTGACGACGGGGTCCGGTGTGGTCGCGGCCTTCTCGAACACGAACTCGGTGTCGATGGTGGTTACGAAGAAGATCTCGATCTCCCACCCGGCGAGCTCATCGTCCGGCGGAGTGATCCCTTCGATGAACTTGGTGCCGGAGAGCGCCACGTTCGCTTCGATCACCTTGTCGCCGGGGCAGAAGTCGGAGATGACGAGGCCACCGCCGGGCCCTCTATCGCCGCCGAAGAGCTCGATCGTGGCAGAGAGGTCGTCGAGGTCGAAGTATGGTGTGTAGAAGTGCCAGATGTTCGCGTTCAGAGGTTGGCCGGGCGCATACGGCGACCCCTCGACCTCAACGCCATCCACCTTCACCGTCAGACGAGCATCGGTCGAGTCGCCCTTGGTGGCGAAGACCCAGTGGATCCAGCCCTCTTCTTCATCGAAGAACGGGAAGCGCGGATCGTCCTCGCTGGGCTCGTAGCAGCGTTCCGAGTCTGAACCGCGCCCGTCCCAGACCTCGGTGTAGGTCGAGTCACCCAGGCCGTTGGTCTCCGTAGCGCTGACCGGCAGTGCCAGCAAGCTCATCATCAGAGCGAAGACACCGATGAATGCGAGTGTTCTTCTCATTTCGTCTTGCCCCCTTCTCCGGTTCTCGGATGCACCGCGCGGGGCGTTCGCCCCC
>SLAN01000049.1 GCA_007126865.1 Spirochaetales bacterium
ATCCTTCGCAAGGATCTGCTCGAGTTCTCGCGCGAGCGGCTCTACCCGATTCTCTCGATTGCCGGCCTCGCGGCATTCATCGCGGTGTACTGGCTCATTCCGGACAGTGTCGACGAGACGGTTGCCGTCGGGGTGTACCTGGATGATCGCGGTGAACTTGCCGAGCTTTTTCTTCAGGCTGATGATGATGAGGGGCTCGATCCGGTCATCTTCGATCGGCAGGCCGACCTGCGCGCCGTTATCGCCGGACGCGCCGAACTCTGGCGCGGCGTCGACGGGGAGACGATCATTCGTGACCTGACCGCCGGGGACTCGCGTCCCGGCGGCGCTGAGCGCGTCGATCTTGTCGCCGGGATCGAGCTGCCGCCCGGATTCTTCCTCGACGTGGCAACCGGGGTGGAAAGCACGGTGACGCTGCTCGTAAACGACGATACTCCGGCCGAGATTCGCGGCGCACTCGGCAGTCTGATGCGGGAGATAGCGTACATGATCGCCGGCGTCGAGCTCCCGGTGACCGAGCCCGATGCAGAGGAGGTCGTGCTCGGTGTCGACCGGCTCGGAATGCATGTCTCGATGCGCGAGCGGCTGAAACCGATGCTCGCCTTCTTCGTCCTTATGACGGAAACATTCGTCCTCGCTTCCCTGATCGCCTCGGAAATCGCAAACCGCACGGTCACCGCCATCATCGCGACACCCGCGAAGCTTCGCCACCTGTTGATCGCCAAATCGATACACGGAATTGCGCTCTCGTTCTTCCAGGCGGTTGTACTGCTGGCGGCGATCGGGTCGTTCACCACCTCCAACTGGTACCTTCTGCTTCTCGCAGCGCTGTTCGGTGCGACGATGTTCACCGGTGTCGCGATGATAGCCGGCGCGGCCGGACGCGACTTCATCGGGACCTTGTTCGGATCGATGCTCTGGATTCTGCCGCTCGCCATTCCCGCGTTCGCCGCACTCGTTCCCGGCAGTACCGCGCCATGGGTCCGGGTCGTGCCGAGTTACGGCATTATGCGGGTTCTGATCGACGTAACCTCGTACGGAGCCGGATTCTCCGATGTCGCCGGCGCTCTCGCGCTCGCGGCGCTGTGGCTGGTAGCCCTTTTCGGACTCGGGCTCTTCGTTCTTGCACGCAGGGTGGCACGACTATGAAGCTTTCCACGATCGTCCGGATTTTTCGAAAGGATGCGGCGCTCGGTCCGCGCTCCCCCTTCGTTCTCGTCGCGGTAACCATTCCGATCGCGATGACGCTGGCCATCCAGCTTGTTTTCGGCGATCTTATCGAGGCGAAACCGAGACTCGCGCTCGTGGACGAAGGAAACTCGGAGATCACACGTGCGATCGGAACGATCGAAGGAATCGTGTCGACCGTACTCGAGGATGCGGATACGCTGCGGCGCCGGGTGGAGGCCCACGACTTCGACGGTGGGCTGGTCCTGCCTGCCGGCTTCGATCGCGCCGTTCGTGCCGGTGAGAGACCGCCGTTACAGATATACATCAGCGGCGAGAGCTACGCGGTCGACCGGATGGTACTCGCGGTAACGGCGATCGATCTCATCCGGGATGTCGAAGGGCGCGCCGCGCCGGTCGCCGTGGATGTTGTCGATCTCGGTACCGGCGACCCCATCTCCCTTTCCACACGCCTGATTCCACTCATCGCGATGTACGCATTTATCATGGCGGGCCTTTTTGTGCCCGCCTCGAGCCTCGTCGAGGAGCGCGAACGCCGTACGCTGCACGCGCTGTTGAGCACGCCGGCAACTCTCCCGGATGTGCTCGCCGCCAAGGCGGTACTCGGCATAGTTCTGACCTTTATCATGACCGCGGTTACGCTTGCGTTGAATCGCGCGCTGGGGCCCGACTACGGGTCGATGCTCGGGGTACTCGCGATCACTTCGGTGTTCTGGGCACTGCTCGGCCTGGTCGTGGGGCTGCTCGCACGAAGCTCGCAGGCACTCTTCGCGATCGTGAAAGGGGCGGGTCTCTTCCTCTTCGCGCCGGTCATCTTCTACATCTTTCCCGACTGGCCGCAGTGGATCGCCCGGATCATACCTACCTTCTGGGCGATCGACCCTCTGTGGCGGATCATCGCCGACGGCGAATCGCTTGCCGGGGTCGCAGGATCGCTCGCGATCGTCGCCGGCATGTGCGTGCTGCTTCTGTTCCTGATTCTGCGGCTTTCACGGCGAATGCTCGCGATAATCGGAAGCGAGTAGTGCATTTGTGTCGAATGGCGCTCCGAAGCCATTTTTTGTAGTGAGCGGGTGACCCGTTCACCCCCACGCCGGAAGCTCGTGAAGAAAGTACTGAAACTCGAGCCGTCGCTTCTCCGGGTCTTCGGCATAGAAATTGTAAATGCGATAGCGGGGATTTTCCTTCGGTTCGGTGGTCGAACGATCGGTGAGTAGCGCGTACATGCGATCGACCTGCTCGCGGTCGGGGTAGAAGAAGGTGATGAGCCCGTCGTTGTCCGGCCGGACCTCGGGTTGATCCTGAAACCCGACCAGGAGATTCTCATGCCGCAATATGGTGATCGACGGCTGTTCGAGCCAGACCTCCATCCCGAGCCGATCGGTGTAAAACTCAACGATGTGCTCGAATTCCGCAGTGCGCAGGAAGATGATACCGGCCATGGAATGATGCTCCTCGTTTCGAGATGGAATCTGCAGTGTACCAGCTACGACCGAAATCGTGGTAGCGAAATTGTGGTGTTGACGCTCTGCCCGCCGTAGTTTAAGCAATCGCAATGAACGCAATACGTGCCGCCTGGAAACTCCTGCCTCCGGCCGATCGCCTGGCGGTCGGCTATCTCATTGTTGCCGCGCTACTCCTGTTCGCGCGAGTAAGTGCGTCTACCGAATACGTGACTCAGGCACTCGTCGCGGCAGGCGGTGTCGTGCTCATAGCCGGGACGGCAATCTATCCGCCCCGATCGGCCGCGTTGCGCTTCGTGCGAGCGCTCTACCCTCTGGCCTTCATCAGCATCGCATATATCCATGTCGGTCCGTTCGCACACACGCTCTACGGGGAAGGTGTCAGTTTCGACCCGCTCGTCGCCGAATGGGACAGGCTGCTGTTCGGCTCTAATCCTCACCTCTGGTTTCACGAGCTTGCCCCCGGTCGTCCGGTCGCCGAAATCATGCATCTCCTGTACTCACTCTACTTTCCGTTGCTCCTGGCCGGTGTGCTCTACGTATGGTTCCGGCGGCGTGAAGAATATCCGCGATACGCATTCGTCTTCCTCGGATCGTTCATCACGTTCGTAGTCGTGTTCGCGATTCTTCCTGCAAGCGGTCCGCTGGAGTTTCGAGCGGGTCTTTTCGACGGAGTGGTCATGTCGCGCTTCGTCGACTTCCTTTTCGGGTTCGGAATCCCGTCTGTCGGTGGGGCTTTTCCGAGCTCGCACGTCGGACAGAGCATCGTCGTGCTCCTGCTCCTGCGTCCGCTCCGTCGCGGACCTGCGCTGCTCATTCTCTTTGTGATCGCCGGTATCTCTGTATCGATGGTGTACGGTGCTATTCACTACGCGATCGACGCGGTCGCCGGAATACCATCGGGGATAGCTCTGTACTACGCGTGGGACCGGATCTATCGATACTGCGCCCGCGGGGGTTGAGCTCGCCTCTTGACGACCACCGGTTGTATATATTAATTAATATATATACGTCTGGTAAATGGAGGGTGAGATGAAGGTCAAGGTGTACACAACTCCGAGCTGCCCGCACTGCACATCGGTGAAGCGGTATCTTCGGGAAAACAGCGTTCCGTTCACCGAATACAACATCGCACGGGATCCGCGAAAAGCCGAAGAGGCACACAAGAAATCGGGGCAATACGGCGTGCCGGTGGTCGATATCAAGGGGAAAGTGCTCGTCGGCTTCAGCAAGTCGGATATCGACCGAGCTCTGAAGCGATAGACCCGGGCTTCCGTTCGAGCAAGTCGCCGTTCGAATATCGACCCGACGACGTGCCGGGAGTATACTTACCGAGTACGGGCTATTCGGTCGACCGGTCGAACAGCAGGAGGAGTGATATGGAATGGTGGGCCTGGATTCTGGTCGTAGTTGTTGTAGTTCTGGTCATCCGTACGAGAATAAAGGGGCGGAAGGAGATAGAGCGCAAGAAAGAAACGGAGGCTCGGAACTCGTTCGGCGAGGACTGAAGCTACGGTCGCACGAAGCGCAGTGTCCGTGTGGCGTTCAAGACCGCCAGCAATGACACCCCGACGTCGCCGATAACGGCCATCCACATCCCGGCCAACCCGGCGGCGCCGAGTGCAATAAATAGCGCCTTCGCGCCCATGGCGAATACGATATTCTCCCGAACAATTCGCCTCGTTCGATGAGCAACCTCAAGAGAAACCGGCACGCGGTCGACCGCGTCCTCCATCAGCACTACGTCGGCGGCCTCGATGGCTGCATCCGAACCGATCCCTCCCATCGCGATGCCGACATCGGCTCTCATGAGAACGGGAGCGTCGTTAATTCCATCTCCGGCGAAGGCGAGCTTCCGCCCCGCCGGAAGCTCCGCCTGCAGCCGCTCAATCACCGCAACCTTCTCCTCCGGCAGAAGCTGACTGTGAACCTCGTCTATGTTCAGCCGTCGCGCCGTATCGGCAGCGATTGTGTGATTGTCGCCGGTGAGCATAGCGATACGCGAAACGCCGAGATCCCGCAATGAGGCTATAGCGTCCGCGGCCTCCGGCTTCAGCTCATCGGAGACAACCACGAACCCTGCGTATACACCATCAACCGCCGCGTACACGGTAGTGCCGACGGCATCGCAATCGGTGTGCGCGATCCGTTCCCGATGCAGCAGCCGGTCGCCTCCGGCAATCACTTCCCGGCCGCCGACGACCGCGCGAATGCCGAAACCTTTCTCCTCGCGTACTTCTCTGATACGATCGTGGTGTCGATGCTTCTCTCATACGCCTCGCGCACGGCGCCGGCAATCGGATGGGTTGAGCCTGCCTCCGCATGCGCGACAAGCCTCAACAGCTCCTCGCCTGTATAACCGTTTCGCGGTACCACCTCGGTCACCGCGAAAACACCGCGGGTGAGTGTGCCGGTCTTGTCGAACACGACGGTGTCGACCTCGTTCAGTGCATCGAGGTAGTTCGCTCCCTTCACCAGAATCTTGTTCCGGGATGCACATCCGATTCCACCGAAACAACCCATCGGAACCGAAACGACGAGCGCGCACGGGCACGAGATGACCAGCACCACCAGCGCACGATACAACCACTCGGAAAACGCGGCGCCGACAATCAACGGAGGCAGGAGGGCCAGGGCGGCCGCAATACCGACGACGATCGGTGTGTAGACACCGGCGAAGCGCGAGATAAAGCGTTCGGTGGGAGCCTTCTTTTCGGCTGCGTGCTGGACGAGGTCGAGAATCCGGGAAACCGAAGACTCCTCGAACGGTCGCTCAACGCAAATCCGCAGGCGACCCTCATTGTTGACGAACCCGGCGAGTATCGAATCCCCGACGGATACCGCCCGGGGGACCGATTCTCCGGTGAGCGCGGAGGTATCGACGCTCGATTCTCCGTCGACGATCCCTCCGTCGAGCGGGACGCGGTCCCCGGGCAGGATTTCGATAGTCGACCCGATTTCGACACGCTCGGGGTCCACGACCTCAACACCGGTACCGGTGACGACCCGGGCAAAATCGGGACGCAGATCCATCAACTCGGCGATCGAGCGGCGGGAGCGA
>SLAN01000319.1 GCA_007126865.1 Spirochaetales bacterium
CAACCGGGCATTGACCACCGTCGGGCATAACGTGACGAACTCCGCCACCGAAGGTTACAGCAGGCAGCGAGCCGAGATGTCGGCGTTTCACCCGCTCACCCGACCCGGTCTCACGAGGCCGGAACGAGCGGGACAGCTCGGACAGGGGGTCGAAGTAACCCGGATTGCCCGCGTGCGTGACATGATCCTCGAGGATCGGATCGTGGGAGAGGCGCACAAAGAGACATACTGGGAAGAGCGTGACAAGTACATGCTCATGCTCGAGCAGATTTACAACGAGCCGACCGGGCAATCGATTCGAGGAGACCTCGACCGTTTCTGGGACGCGTGGCAGGAGCTCTCCGTTCATCCCGACCAGATGGCGCCGCGCGAAGCGGTGCTCGAGCGTGGGAAGTCACTCGTCCAGAACATCAACGAGCGATATAACGACCTCGACCGCATTCGAAGCATGCTCGAAGACGAAATCACCGGCGCGGTCTCCCGGGTCAACGACCTTGCCGACGAGATCGCCGGACTGAACGAACAGATTCGATCCGCCGAGGCGGCCGGTGACAATCCGAACGATCTGTACGATCGCCGCGATCTGCTTGTCGAACGCCTCGGACAGTTCGCGAATATCTCCACCGACCGCCGTGACCCGGGCGAGTTCCGGGTGAACATCGGAGGATTTCACCTCATTCAGGGAACGATCGCCAAGCAGTTCGTCACCGAACCCGACCCGAATAACGCCGGCTATTCGCGGGTATTGTGGCAACACACCGGCGAAGAGGTGCAGCTCGGAGGAGGCCGCCTCGCCGCGTTCCTCGAGCTGCGTGACGACGATGTGCGCGGCGAAATCCAGAATCTCGACAACATGGCGGTTAACTTCACCGATCTGGTTAACGAAATACACCGTGAAGGGTTCGGCAGAAACGGACGAACCGGTCGCGACTTCTTCGCCGAGCTGCCGTTTGTCGAGAACACGCTCGGCAATTACGACCTCAGTGGCGACGGGATACTTGACTCCAGCCTGATCTTCCGTCTCAGCGGCGCGAATGAGGTGAGCCGCGACGAGCAGATCGGGCTGTCCGGCACGATTACGCTCGCCGGGCCGCGTCAGCCGATCGAGATCGATTATAACCCGACCGATACCGTCGAGCAGGTCGTTGCGAGAATCAACAACAGTGGAGCCGAGGTAGTCGCGCGAATCGACCGCAACAACCGCATTACGCTGAAGGGAACGCCGGCCGAAGAGCTCGCGAATCGCGACTTCGTGATTCGGCACGTCGAAGACAGTGGGGAGTTTCTTGTCGGATATGCCGGGTTGCTCGGCGAAAGTGGAGCCGAGGGCGCTTTCACGTGGGCAGAACCCGATGCGGTGGTCGGTTTGCACGATGATACGGATTTCGCGGTGGCACCGCAGGAGAATCCATCGGCCTGGATCGGCGTGAACCCGGAGATCGAACAGGAGCCGGCCACCATCGCCGCCGGGCTTTCCCGGCAGGGCAGGGACGGGGAGATCGGAGACGGCGGTGCGGCGGAGGCGATCGCCGAGCTTCGCCATCAACCGGTAATGGTCGGTCAGATATCGACTTTCGATGACTACTTCGCAGACACCGCGGCGAGTATCGGGTTACGCGGCGAGCAGGCGCGAAACCACTATCAGACGCATGAGCTGCGGATGAAAGAGCTTCACGACTGGCGTGATTCAATCTCCGGCGTGAATATGGATGAGGAGCTTTCGCAGATGATCAAGTTTCAGCATGGCTATCGCGCGGCGTCGCGCTTCGTGACCGAGATCGATCGGATGCTCGACACGATCATTAATCAGATGGGTGTCTAACGCATGAACCGTATTAGCACGAATCTGCCGAACGACAATACTCGTTTCTTTCTGCGGCGACAGGAAGTTGATCGAAGAACGGTGCAGAACCGCATTTCCAGCCAGCAGCGGATCCAGAATCTGCGCGATGACCCGGTCGGTGCCGCACACGCCACACGCTTTGAGAGCCACTCGGTGCGTCTCGAGCGCTATGGAAAGAACATCCAATACGCGCAGGACAATCACCGCGTGACCGAAGGCTATATGCGTGAATCGGTCGATATCATGCAGCGTATTCGCGAGATCGCGATCCAGGGTGCCCACGGAACGTACTCACGCGACGAAATGCGCCACATGGCGCAGGAGGTGGACGAGCTGCTCGAAGAGCTTGTAGAGATAGGGAACGCACGAAACGCCACCGGCTCCTCGCTGTTTGCCGGTGCGCGCTCGCGGAGCGACGCGTTTCAGGTACTTCGCGGGAATGTCGAGGGGGCCGACGGCAGGCGGATCACCGAAGTCATGTACAACGGCGACATCACCCGGAACATGACCGAAATCGGCGACGGATCGCACATCGAACTCAACTTCCCCGGTAACTCTTACTTCTGGGCCGAGGATCAGATTATCTACTCCGATGTCGATGCGACCGATTACGTTGTCCAGCAGAACTCGAACTTCTACATAGACGGAGTGAGGGTTGATGTCAACGAAGGCGATTCGGTCTTCGCAGTCATCGACCGGATTAACGACAGCGACGCTGCAGTTCGTGCCCGCCTCGATCCGGTTCAGGATGGACTGGTTATAGAGAGCACTACACCGCACCAGATCTGGCTCGAGGACGGGGAGGGGAGCGTGCTCTCCGATCTCGGCATCGTGGACCCGCAGGCGGCTCGCCCGCCGCAGAACATCGCTCCCGGCGCGCAGGTATTCGGCGGCAGCGCCTTCGATATGGTGATCAATCTCCGTGACAGGCTGCTCGCCGGCGACCAGCTCGACGTCGGTGGAGCTTCGCTCGGTGGCATCGACCAGGCGCTCGACAATATGCTCGGCAGGCTCGCACGGCTCGGTGCACAGGACAGCCGACTGGAAGTCACGCTCGAGAGGACCATGCGCGTGCAGGGTGAAGTCGACAATATGCACTCACGGTGGGTCGACGTGGATATGGCCGAGGCCCTGACCGATCTGCGGATGATGGAGTATACGCACCAATCGGCGCTCGCGGTGGCCGGACGCATACTTCCGCAGACGCTACTGGACTTTCTCAGGTGATCAGTGACGGCCGAAAGGCACCGACGACCGTTGACCGGCGCTAATCGGAATGGGAATGGTGATCGGCGACGGACAGCATGCGCGCCTCCGGAGCGCACGACAATTCGTAGGGAAGCGGGAGTAGTACCGACATGACCATTGAAACAAAGGCGTACGGACAGGTTGAGATCGACGAGAAGCAGATAATCGACTTTCCTCGAGGTTTGTTCGGCTTCGAGGCGCTCCGGCGGTTTGCTCTTCTCGATGCTCACCGGCAACCGTTCTACTGGCTGCAGAGTCTGGATCGAACGAAGGTGGCGTTCGTTCTGCTGAATCCGCTTCTCTTTCGGCCGGATTACACCCTCGATGTTCCCCCGGAGGAGCTCGAGTCACTCGGAGCGAGTGAGAGCGAAGATTTGCTCGTATTCTGCATTGTCACCATCCCGGAGAATCAGGAGCACATGACGGCGAACCTGCAGGGTCCGGTCGTGATAAACCGTAAGACGCGTGAAGGGCGACAGATCATCAGCAATAACCCGAAGTGGCAGGTGCGGCACAATATTCAGGAAGAGCTCGCACGGATGAGGTCCGATGCATGCTGATTCTCGCCCGCAAAGTGAACGAGCGAATCATCATAGGTGACGACATCGAGGTCTCGGTCGTCGAGATCAAGGGCGATCAGGTGAAACTCGGGGTGAATGCGCCGCGTGACGTCAAGGTCTATCGCCACGAAGTCTACGAATCGATCCAGCGCGAGAACCGGCTTGCCGCCGAATCCGCGGGCGAAATCCCCGATGTGGACGATCTCTTTGGCGACAGCCGAAGCGACGAGAACAAAAAAAGCTCCGACGACCGGTAGCGCCGCCGGCCTTCGGTCGGTGGCACGGCGAGTCAGTGTCGGTCCGTTATTCTTCTGCCTGGCCGTTATTCTTCTGCCTGGCTTCCGCGCAGGTAAACGGGGCCGGCGTCGTCGCGAAGGTCGAGCGCTCCCTCTGTATCGGAGAACGCGAGATCGAGCACCGCGTTTGCGACCCCACCTTCGTACACCAATGACGGCTCGAACGTCACCGGGCTGCCGGACACTTCACCCGCTATCTCCTCCACCGCGGCACCGACTGCAGCGACCGTCCTTTCGTTGTCGGGACCGACGACGGTGACCGTTCCGCTGCACCGTTCACGGACTCGAGTCGCTATCTCTCCCGGCGGGAGGTCGGCAGGTCCCCAGATTCGCTTTTCGTCGTAATAGAGGGCGGCAAAGTATCGGTGTTTTCTTCCGTCGATCGCGCAGAGCACCGGCGAAGGTAGCGTTCCGCCTGCGTTGCCGTCGAGTCGGTACGCTGCCCGAGCATACGCGTCCAGCGTCGGTACGCCGACGAGTCTGCAGTCGCGAGCGGTTGCGTATAAGCCTTTCGCCGTGCTCAGACCGATGCGGAGCCCGGTAAAACTCCCCGGTCCAATTGAACAGGCGACGAGCGAAAGATCGCGAGGCGAGACGGCGTTTCGATCGAACAGACGGCGAAGCATCGGCGCCAGCAGCTCGTTATGCCGCCGACCCGCACGAAGCGTTTCACGGTCGGTGCCTTCGCGCGTACGGAGTACGACGTCGAGCACGGTCGAGGATGTGTCCAGGGCGAGCGCGGGATAGCGGTCGGTATAATCTCTACTCATATTCGGTGCCGCCTGAGAGTTTGTCGGACCTCGTTTGTCGGACCTCACTTCGGTATTGAATATCGGACGTATATGGCGCCATCGGAACGCATTTGTCTCCGCTATAATATGTGCTAAATAATATGCGCTAAGCCCTTCCGATATTCAATTCTGCCTATCTGTCCGACAAACTCCTTATTCGAGCGTGGAGATGATTCCGCTCAAGCCGGGATCCGGCGAATCGAGCCCGATAATTCGGAGATCGTCGTACGGATCGGGACGCGAAATCCACACCTCGATATCGTATTCGTCGAGACCGCCACCTGCGCGTTCCGGCCACTCGACGACGAGAACTCCATCGGAAGACTCATCGAGGAGGTCGAGCTCCTCGAACTCGTCGCGGCTCGAGACACGGTAGAGGTCGGCATGGTAGATGCGTGGTTCACACGGGTATTCGTTAACGATAGCGAACGACGGACTCCGTACCGGGACATCGGTACAAAGCGCGCTTGCCAGCCCGCGGACGAACTCGGTTTTGCCTGCGCCGAGATCGCCTCGCAGCACGACAATGTGACCGGGCGCCAGTATTCGGGCGAGTCGATAGGCGACTGACCGGGTATCCGCGGGCGTGGGACAGCGCGTCGTTATCAGGAGAGTCGTCCTCTCGAATCGAGCGTACTGATATGCGAGCGCAACTCGCGTATTAACGGAATAACCGGATAGTTCGAAGATCCGACGACTCTGACCCGTATCTCGAGGGTGCCGACTGCGGTGTTTTCGAGATCGAATTCGACCGGTTGAACGGTGGAACCGCTGTTACGACCGCGGAGCACCGCGTCGGCGGTGAACGAGCGTCGATATGAGAGCGGTAACTCTTTTCGATTGAGATTGCGAAGCTCGACGACCTTCATATCCTCTCGTCGGACTGTAGGCCATGGTATTGTGCGTGGTCAATGACTGTAGCTGCTGCGATTCCGCCTGCGGCCCCCGGGGGGGCGGTCTTCCGTGTCGCCGA
>SLAN01000329.1 GCA_007126865.1 Spirochaetales bacterium
ACCGCCTTCCAGATGACGATCCCCGGCGCCCCGTGCATCTACTACGGCGATGAAATCGGCATGGAAGGCGGCTCCGACCCCGACTGCCGGCGAACCTTCCCCGAGGATCGCTCGGCGTGGGACGAAGAGCTGCTGGACTGGACGAAAGAGCTCACCGCCCTGCGTCACTCGCGAGCCGCGCTCCGCCGCGGCGCCCTCCATACCGTAATCGCCGAAGGCGAAGTCTTCGGCTACCTGCGCACGCACCGCGACGGCTGGGCGCTCGTCGTGTTCAACGCCGGCGAATCGCCGTGGCGCGGCTCGATCGCGCTGCACGACGCGCTCGCCGCCCTCCCTGACGATGACGCTCGCCCGAACGACGGAGCCGTCGATATCGCCGCGAAGTGGTGTCCGGAAGGATTCGAGGGTGATGATGACTCGCGCCTCGTGATCGCAAACGGCGTGGTGGAGGAGATGCTGCTGCCGTCGCGGTCGGTGCTTATCGTCGCGCCGTAGGCGGGTCGTGCGGCGCCGGCGCGCCGGGCCGCGGGCTGCAGCGCCCCGGCGCACGTCGCACCAACACATTCCGTGGCACTCGCCGTCGGGCCGTAGCGCCGTTCATATCTTCTCGAGTGCCTGCTCCACGTCGGCGATAACATCTTCCACCGTCTCGAGCCCTACCGCGATCCGCACCAAGCCCGGCGTAATGTTTACCGCCTGCCGCTCCTCCTCGGTGAGCTTCGAGTGCGTCGTCGAGGCCGGGTGCGTGGCGATCGAGCGGGTATCGCCGAGGTTCGCGCTGAGGGAGATCATATTCAGGCCATTCAGAAACTTCATGCCGCCTTCGACGCCGCCGTTGACCTCGAAGGTCACGATTCCACCGCCACTTCTCATCTGCCGGCGGGCGAGATCGACCTGTGGATGTGACTCGAGAAAGGGGTAGTAGACGCGGCTGATACGCGGATGCCCTTCGAGCGCACGGGCGAGCGTCTCGGCGTTCGCCGCGTGACGCTCCATGCGGATAGACAGCGTCTCGAGGCTGCGGGAGACGACCCAGCCGTTGAACGGGGAGAGCGCCGGACCGGTGTGCCGCGTGAAGAACTGAACCTCGTCGATCAGATCGCCGGGGCCGAGGATCGCGCCGGCGAGCACGCGTCCCTGCCCGTCGATGAACTTGGTTGCCGAGTGGGTAATAATGTGCGCACCGAAGTCCGCCGGTCGCTGTACGCACGGGGTGGCGAAACAGTTGTCGACATTAAGGATGATGTTGTGTTCGGCGGCGAGATTGCCGAGCAATTCGAGGTCTACAAGCTGCAGTCCGGGGTTCGACGGTGTCTCGGCGAAGATCATCTTCGTCCGGGCGGTAATCGCCCGCCGCCAGCCGTCGGTATCGGTCGGATCGACGTAGGTGTGCGTGACACCCCACTTCGCGAGAATCTGTGTGAGTATCTGGTGGGTGGAACCGAAGACCGCGCGCGAGGCGACGATGTGGTCGCCGCTCTCGACGAACGCGGCCATACTCGCGAACATCGCCGCCATGCCGCTCGCCGTCGCGATGCCTGTATCGCACCCTTCCATCTTCGCCAGCCGCTCGATGAACTCGTCGTTGTTCGGATTGCTGTAACGGGAGTAGATTGCACCCTCTGCTTCCTGGTTAAAGAGCGCCTGCGCGTGCTCGGCACTGTTGAAAACGAAGCTCGAGGTCAGGTAGAGCGGTTGCGCATGCTCCCGGTGGGTGCTGCGCTCGATCTGGGTTCGTATCGCGTCGGTATCGAATCCTCGCTTTTCGCTCATTCGGTCCTCCTTCGTTCGGTACGTGGCGCTCGGCCGGTAGCCCGACCGGCCGGCGGGCTACGCGGCACCTTTGCCGGCAGGCCGCTACCAGCGACGCGATCGGCCGGCGGGCGCTGGACCCACTCACCCGGTCGGGTGCACCGCGTACGAGTGTGTCAGGGCGATCTCCGGCGAGAGCGATTCGGCGACCGAGCAGTACTTCTCCACAGATAGCTCGACCGCGCGCGCGGCCTTCGCATCATCAACTGCTCCATATAGATCGAAATGCAGACGGATTCCCGTAAACGGTCTCGGCACGACCCCTTCGGCCCGAGTGCCCTCCACTCGGACGGTCACGTCGTCGAGTCGCTGTCGCTGCTTCTTGAGGATGGGAACAAGGTCCAAGCTCGCGCAGCCGGCGAGCGAGGCCAGGAGCAACTGCATCGGGCGAAAGCCGGCGCCCTCGCCGCCGATCTCCTCGTTGCCATCTATGTGCACGGTGTTGCCCTCGTCGTTCTCGGCGACAAAGTGTACCGCGCTGTTCTCCCGTCGCAGTCTTACCTTCACTGTGCTATCCTTGTCCTTATTGAGTATGTAACGTAGCCTACTCGACTAGAGGAAGGTTCGCAACAGATGAATGTGTATACAATCGAGGAGTGTATCGGGCGTACGCCGCTGGTGCGGCTCCGCCGTCTCTACGACGGTCCGAATATGGTGCTGTGCAAACTGGAAGGCAACAACCCGGCCGGCTCGGTGAAGGACCGCCCGGCGTACTGGATGATACGCTACGCCGAGGAGTCCGGCCGCATCAAGCCGGGGGATACGTTGATCGAGGCGACGAGCGGGAATACCGGAATCGCCCTCGCAATGGTTGCCGGCACCAAGGGCTACCGGATGATAATCATCATGCCCGAACATATGAGCGCCGAGCGGCGGGCGGTCATGAAAGCGTTCGGTGCCGAGCTCGTACTGACTTCAAAGGAAGGCAGCATGGAGGAGGCGATCGACACCGCAAGGGAGATGGAGGCCGAGGGTAAGGGAGTTATCCTCGACCAGTTCTCCAACCCCGACAACCCGCTCTCCCACTACGAGGGTACCGGCCCGGAGATCTGGAACGACACCGACGGGAAGATCACGCACTTCGTCGCCTCTACCGGTACGACCGGCACGCTGATGGGCGCGTCGCGCTATCTCAAGGAGCAGAACTCAGGCGTTCGCATCGTTGGGGTACGTCCCGACAACGCCGGCGGAATACCCGGAATTCGCGCGTGGCCGCAGGAGTATCTGCCGCGGATCTTCGAACCGGAGCGGCTCGACGAAGAGCGCGAGGTCGATCGCGCGCGCGCCGAAGAGATGACCCGCGCACTTGCGCAGCGCGAAGGGATCTTCGGCGGCATATCGTCGGGTGGAAACGTGGCGGTTGCCATCGACCTGGCGAAAGATCTGGAGAAGACCGGCACCACCGATGCGGTGATAGTGACTATCATCTGCGATCGAGGCGACCGCTATCTCTCTACCGGCGTGTTCAAGTAAGCGTATGAAATTATCGAACTTTGGTCGGAAATTCACCGCAAAAACCGGAATCCTCCAGCTCATGGACGATCTCGGTCATGCGATGAGCGGAAGCGAGAAGAAATACATGCTCGGCGGCGGAAATCCGGCGCACATTCCGGCGGTGAACGAGGTGTGGAGGCGTCGCATGGGCGAGATCATGGGCTCCGACGGCGCCCTCGAAAGCATGCTCGCCAACTACGATCCGCCCCGCGGGAATACCGCCTTTATGCGTTCTCTAGCCGGACTGCTTCGCAATGAGTTCGGCTGGCCGATCACCGAACGGAATATTGCAATTACAAATGGAAGCCAGACGAGCTTCTTTATCCTTTTTAATATGCTTGCCGGTCCGGACGAGCACGGCACGCAGCGAAAGATCCTCTTTCCGTTGACGCCCGAGTACATCGGGTATGCCGATCAGAGTCAGCGTCTCGACGACTACCGCGCGGTGCCGGCCGAGATCGAGCTCATCGACGACCATACCTTCAAGTACCATGTCGATTTCGGTCACCTGAAGGTCCACGACGATGTGGCGGCGATCTGCGTTTCGCGACCGACAAATCCGACCGGCAACGTGGTAACCGATGAGGAGGTCGCCCGACTCGATGAGATCGCCCGCGACAACGGTATTCCGCTGATTATCGACAACGCGTACGGAGTCCCTTTCCCCGGTATGATATTCGAGGAGGCCACACCGCTCTGGAACGAAAACATCATCCTGACGATGAGCCTCTCGAAGATCGGATTACCGTCCACGCGGACCGGAATCGTTATTGCAAACGAGTCGGTGATCGAGGCTGTGAGCTCGTGCAATGCGATTCTCAGCCTTTCGAACGGGAGCATCGGCCAGCATCTGGTGACGCCGCTGCTGGAGTCGGGCGAACTGCTGCGGCTGGCCGAAGAGACGATTCGGCCGTTCTATCTCGAGAAGTCGAAGCACGTACTCGACTGCATTCACAGTGCGTTCGACGACTCGGTCGACTACGCGGTGCACAAGAGCGAAGGCTCGCTCTTTCTCTGGCTGTGGTTCCGCAATCTGCCGATTACGACGATCGAGCTGTACGAGCGGCTGAAGGCGCGGAACACGATCGTTGTCCCGGGCCGCTACTTCTTCTTCGGGTTTGCCGGCGACTGGGCGCATCGCAACGAGTGCATTCGGCTGAACTACGCCATGGCCGACGAAGATGTCGAGACCGGTATCCGGATTATCGCCGACGAGGCGCGCGCGGCGGTGGAAGCAGGCGGGTAGTGTGGCTGTGCGGCCCGGCGGCCACGCCGGTCGCCGTGCCTGCCGGCTGCCACTCGCCGAGCAGGCGGAATCGCCGGTTCCCGGCAACTCCGGGGCGCCGGTGCGGTCGCCGGCTCATGGCAACTCCTGATCGAGCAGCCAGTCTTCCAGGTTGATGTGTCTTACCAGCGGCGCGCGCAGCAGCGCAGTTCGCTCCGGGAGAATTCCCTGAAGCCACGGACGGACTACCGACAGCGTCCTCACCCCCACGCTCGCATTGATCTGCTGCATGACGTTGTCGCTCAGGCGCCGGTAGGTTGATGGTAGCAGGTTCGGCTGCGGGCCGACGTGGATGATCGTCTCAATCCCGAGCGACAGCGTCTCGTAAATCGCCTGCCACACATGTTGAGGCCGAAAGGTCCATTCCCGAATGATTTGCCGTGCGTTGTAGCTGTTGTAAGCGAAGTCGCCGGTCACCATCGAGAGAATCGGCGGGTCCGGCTCATGGAATCCTCCGGGCAGCGTGTGCAACAGCGAGCCGCAGCGCTCGGCGATGTATTTCTCCCACACAATCGGGGTGTGCAGCGGCGGCCAGATGTCGGTGTTCTTTCGCAGACTCACCTTCTGCGGGAACACGTCCGGCATGAGCTCACGAAAGCGGTCGACCGTAGCGTTCTGTCCCAGCAACAGATATGTGTTCGGCGAGAGATAGGTCGAAACGGCGATCACACCGTTGCCTTCGGCGGTAATCTTCAGGCAGAGGCGGTCGACTTCGTGTTCTGTGATGGCCGGCCCGCGGGAGTAGAGCACTCCGAGGGTTGCATTTTCGGCGAGCGCTGCACAGTCGTCGGCCAGGCGGAGGGGTACCTGTACGCCTTCGCGCCACGGAAATATGCCGGTTGCCGATAGGGCTGAGACCTCGCCGAGGCTGAAACCCATCGCCAGCCGCGCCCCTTTGTGGTCTACACCGAAGTACTGCCGCAGAAGCTCGAGCTGGCACATCTCCACGCCAACGATCATCGCGATCGCCTCCGCGTAGCTTTCGATCGAGGTCTCTTCCTCGTTGCGCACGCGACTGACGATATCGTGCTTTCGGCCGGTCGCCTCGGCGAGCACCTCGGAGGCCTCTGCGAGATACCGCG
>SLAN01000064.1 GCA_007126865.1 Spirochaetales bacterium
ATTCGGCGCTGGAGAGCGCCCGGCTTCAGCATTACGTAGCTTCGCTCCATCGAGTATGCTCCTTATGGTTCACTTAATTGATCGCGATTGTGGCCATAAACGGGCAGAGGTGCAAGCGGACGGGACGGCGCCGGGGACGGAGAGGATGCCGCCGGGGACGGAGAGGACGGCACCGGGGGACGGACAGGATGCCGCCGAGGACGGGACGGCGCCGGGGACGGAGAGGACGGCGCGGGGATCACCCCCCGTGCTTCAACCCGATGAGCGCCTCGTTCGTTTCGCGGAAACGCCTGACAACAACCGGAAGAATATGCAGCGCTACCTTCGGATGCTCTTCGAGGAACGTATTGAACGCCCAGGACGGTAGTACGAGACACGTCGTCGGTTCCTGTGCGACTACGCTCGCGGTGCGGGGCGCGCCGTCGATGACCGCCATCTCGCCGACCACCTCACCTGCGCGGTGAGTTGCCAGGGTCAGCTGCTGTCCGCCTTCGGTCGTCTTTTCCACGCGTACCTGGCCGGAAGTGATGATAAACAGCCCGATGCCGGGATTGCCTTGTCGAACGAGAAACTCGTCCTTCTCGAACGCACGCTCGGTGCACGATTTCGCGAGTATCTTGATGTGATGGTTGCTCAGTCCTTCGAAGAGGGATACCTGTTTCAGCGCTTCTTCGGGTTTCATAACGGCTGCTAGTATGGCTTCCGCCTTCGCGTTGTCAAGCCGCAGATCTCGCCCGCCGCGGATCTCGCCCGCCGCAGATCTCGCCGGCCGCGGATCTCGACAGGTCGCAGATCTCGCCTGGGCGCAGATCTCGACAGGGCGCAGATCTCGCCGGCCGCGGATGTCACCGCTCCAGGGTGTCGCGAACCTGTTGCGAAAGCACCCCGTGCGACTCGAGCCACTCGACAACCCGGGCGAATCCGCGAGTGGCGATAAGCAGGCGGAAGCGCTCGGGGTCGCGGATCTCGCGGCACTCGTGGTCGAGCAGCACTGAGGCTCTATGCAGAGACTCGGAGCACATCGGATCGTCGGGAAATCGAGTGCAACGGTAGTAGTGGAAAAGGATAAGATCGTGGCTCGGAAGAGAGCACTTCTGCTGCACGACGCCTGCCGCCTCTCGCAGGAAGAAATCGGCCGCCTCGGTGTCTCCGCGCCGATCGAGCAATTCGACGAGAATCATGAGGCAGGTGAGTGTCGGGAAGGAGCCGGAATGGTGAAGTCCGATGGCAGCTCCGGCTCGGGCATGCTGCTCGGCCCGCTCGAGGTACCCGGTGTCGTACGATGCGAGCGCCAGAGTACGTAACGCATCGAGCTTTCCGAAATCGGTACGGATCTGGAGGATGTAGAACTCCGCCTGTCGAAGATACGATTCGACGCTGTTATTCTGCCGGGACGATTGTGTCCGGTGGTCGCTGCGTTCGGGGCCGGCGTCGGAACGGTGCGAATCGCTCACATGGAACTCGGCAACCGCCCTGGCGGCGTGGATCTGACTGAGATAGGACGTTTTCGGAACCGATGTGTGAATGAGTTGATCGAGCAATGCGAGCATGCGCTGGTAATCGAAGAGCTGCCAGCAGACCCGCATCGCCGAGTAGAGCATCCCCTGGTGCAGAGGGGCGGAGTTGGACGACCGTTTCAGATACGGTTCGATCGCCTCGATGCTCTCACGGTACTCGCCGCGGATAAACGAGGACTCGGAACGCGCTTCGGCGGCCGTGACGTCCGACTCTTCGCTCTCCCCCTCGATCTGTGCGATATACTCGTCGGCAAGGTCGTAGTCGTAGGAGAGCGAATTGGCGAGAGTTAACAGATAACGAACGTTCTGAATCGCCCTCCGCCACTGCAACACATCGTCGTCGTCGTTGTCTGTGGTGTCAATCAGCAGCCGGTAGTGTGAAAGCGCCCGCTCACCGCACGCCTTCGCCTTCTGAAACTCAAAACGTTCGATGTGATGTCCGGTGGTTATGTGAAATGCGCTTGCCGCGTACTCGAATCGCTGAGTTTGCGTCGCGATCTCGAACATCTCGCGGACGATTGCGTCGCTTTCGGCGCTGTTCCCGCAGTTGAACTGAATCGCTGACTTCATGAACAGGAATTTGCGACGACGGTCACCGGACAGCCTGCCCGACTCGCGAAGCACGATATCAACGTACGGCAGTACATCGGCATTCGAGTGCGCATCATTCCTGGCTTCGATGGTATCGGCAAGCTCCTCGAAGAGTCCGCCTCGAGCGAGATGATGGAGTAAGCGCTCGAGATGCGGCTGCTCCTGCTTCCGCATGAGCTCGGCGACTACGCGATGAAGGATCCGTTTGTTGTGATTCAGAAGCGAGCTGTAGAGCGTCTGCTTGAGCACATCGTGTTTGAAAGAGAGAACTGCGTCGGTCTCGATGATAATGCCGTCACGGACAAATGTGTCGAGTGCTTTCTCTACATCCTCGGGGTTACCGTCGGTGTGTTCCTCCACGAAACGCGCGTCGGGCCTCGAAAACGACTGCTTGAATACCGAGAGTTTCCGGAGGAGGTTGCGTCGCCCGTGAGGATACGCTTCGATCGAGCTGAGTAGAATGCTTTGAATCGTGGAGGGGATCGTAGCGCTGTCGCTCGATTCACGTGCGTAGCGTACATACTCCTCGATGAAGAGTGGATTCCCGGCGGAGCTTCGCAGGATCGTGCGACGTGTCTCCTCCGAACCGCCGTTCGGCCAGAGTGCATTAATCAGCTGTTCGGATTCTTCCGCCGAGAGAGGAGGTACCTCAGCGACATCCAGTTGCGAAAGCTGCCCGAGATTGGAAACGGTCCCGGTTCGCGCGGTGATAACGAAGAACGGTTTCGTCGGAATATTCTTCAGGAGAAACTCGAGGAAGTCGCGGCTCTGTGGGTCGGCAAACTGGTAGTTATCGATTACGACCAGCGGCGAAAATGCGGATTTTGCCGACTGCTCGAAAATCGAGCGGAACATCGCGTAAAGCACGATGATCGCCTGGTGTTCACCGACATGTTCGGATTCGCTCGTACTCAGATCGGCGAATATCTTTGCCGAATCCCGATCGATGCCGAGACGCCGGGTTGCCTCCTCGATGAGCGCTTCGTGCGAGGCAGGCCCCGCCTTGAAGAAGGTCAATAGAAGGTCGACCATTACCGAGAAGTGGGTCTTGCGGTACATTCTCGCGCGCGCGGTCAGGACCGCGACGTCAAAGCTCGGTAGTGCCCGTGCCTGCTCGATGAACTGCCCGGCCAGTCTCGTCTTGCCGATGCCGATGTCTCCTGTCAGCAGAAAACCGCCGGGAGTCCTTCCGTGGTGACGGAGGTAAGCCTGAGTGATCCGGGCGAGAAGCTCCCTTCTCCCGAAGAACTCTCCGCCGGCGAACAGGGGGTTCGGATCTCGTCCGAGAACTCGATACGCGCGTACGCTTTCGCTCTTCCCTTTGAGCCGGACGTCGCGAGCGTCGCCGAACACGAAATCCTGTTCCGCCCGACGGCGGGTTGAATCGCTGACGAGCACTTCCCCGGGGCCGGCATTCGACTGGAGGCGTGAGGCGACGCTCATCGCATGTCCGGTTACGACCTCGTAGTCTCCGCGCCGACCGGTCGTAATGAGACCGGTATGGATGCCGATGCGAAAGGCGAGGGCAACGGTATCGTCATTACGCTCGCGGTTAATGTCATCGATCTCGGCGTGGAAGCTCAGAGCGGCGTTTATGGCGCGCGAGGGGTCGTCTTCGTGTATATTGGGAACGCCGAATACCGCCACGAGCGCATCGCCGATATACTTCTCGACCGTTCCGTCGTGCTCCCGAACGATACGTTCGAACCGCGAGAATATCGTCTCCATCAGCCCGTCCATGTCCTCCGGGTCGAGCTTCTCGGAGAGTGCGGTGAAGTCCTTCATGTCGCTGAACATCACCGTAACGTTGCGGCGTTCACCGCTTCTCAAGGATTCATGTTCGGCCGCCACGATGCCGTCGATTCTACCGCACCGTCCGGTGCGAGACAACGCACCACTACTCGTAGAATACAGCTCGAATACAGCTCGAATACGGCGACCGCGGGAGCCGTAACGTACGAGTTGTCAATTGCCTGCGCTCATTGCTGCGTGATAGCATTCGGCTCATGGAAACCGAGCGCCTCGTAGCCGATCGAGCTATTCCTCTCCTGCAGACTCTTGTAAGAAATGCGTGCGTCAATACCGGCGCCGAAGACTCCGGGGAGGAGACCAGGTCGATCGAAGCTATCCGTGGTTTCCTGAGTGAATTCGACATAGAAAGCTCGATAGTGTACGCCCGACCGGATCGTGCAAATCTCGTTGCGAGAATTCCGGGGCGCGATCCGCTTCAACCGACACTCGCGTTTATGGGACACGTCGATGTTGTCCCCGCGGATGCCTCCCAATGGAGTCGTGATCCGTTCGGTGGTGAAGTCATCGACGGCGAAGTGTGGGGACGTGGGACGCTGGACATGCTCGGTATGGTTGCGACCTCCGTGGCGGCGTTCACCGCGATCGCCGAGAGTGAGCCGCCGCCCGGCGATGTGCTGTTGATCGTTGTCAGCGACGAAGAAGCCGGCGGGACCTTCGGCGCCCGGTTTCTTACCGAGCAGCATCCCGATCTCGTGAAGTGCGATTACATGGTAACCGAGGTCGGTGGGATGTACCTCGCCGACGGACGCATTCCGGGTCTCACTCTGACGGTCGGCGAGAAGGGCATCTGCTGGGCACGGATGAGATTCCACGGTACGCCCGGTCACGGATCGATGCCGTATCGGTCGGATAACGCTCTTGTGAAAGCGTCGAAGGCGGCGGAGGCGCTATCGGAGTACCAGGCGAAACCGGAGCTGACCCCGATCATACGAGACATGGCGGATGCGTTCATGTCGGATCGGCTCTCGCGTCTGCTCGGGCGCCTGCCCGGGACGTTCGATCTCGCGCTTTCGAGGCTTTACAAGCGGAATCCCGGTCAGGCGAAGTTTCTCCATACCGCCGCGCGTACGAGTATAAGCCCGAATGTGTTAACGACCCGCGGGAAGGTGAACATCGTCCCGGGATCGGCCGAGCTCGAAGTTGATATTCGGCTTCTGCCGGGGCAGGGGGTCGAGCATGCACAACGGATGCTGCGGGAGGCGATCGGTGACTCGAACGAAGAGGTTGATATCGAGTTCTTCGAGTTCTATCCGAGCACCGTGAGCGAGCTGGAAACTCCGCTGAAGCGGGCGACCGAACGCATCCTTACCGATATTCTACCGAATACACGTATCGTTCCGATGTTCATCGGCGGAGTAACCGACGGCAGGTACTGGCGACAGCGCGGAACCGTCGTGTACGGATTCGCGGCGAACACATCCGAGCTAACCATGGATCGCTTCTCGGCGATGATCCACGGCACCGACGAGCGTATTCCGGTCTCATGCCTGGAACGGAACCTCGAGTACCTGACCCGTCTCCCGTACGAGCTCGGTTCCGAAGCTGCCGGGCATGTCGGAGACCGCGCGTCGGCGCCGGTTCACGCGGAGTAGTCCCGGCGCGGCTCAGCCTTTGTACAGCGACTCGAGCTGCTCACGAGCCTGGTCGATGACCTGTGAATACTGCTGCTGAAGCTGTTGAAGGTTCTGTTGCAGCGCCTGGGAGAACTCCGGATCCTGAGACGGGTCGAGCCGAA
>SLAN01000193.1 GCA_007126865.1 Spirochaetales bacterium
ACCGGTGCAACAGACGACGCTCGATTCACTGGTCGACCGCTTTGGCGTTCCCGACTTCGTTAAAATTGACGTTGAAGGCAATGAGGAAGGGGTGCTCGCCGGGCTGAGCAGGCCACTCCCGGCCCTGAGTTTCGAGTTCATCCCGGCACTTCCGGCGCAATCGACGCGATGCATCGAGATGCTCTCACAACTCGACCATTACCGCTTCAACTACTCACTCGTAGAACGCATGGAACTCGTGTCCCACCGGTGGCTCGGCGCCGGCGAAATGATCGATATCCTCGAATCGTTGCCACGCGACGGACCCAGCGGCGACGTTTATGCCGTACGAACCATGTCGTTCTCGGATTCGCCCAGTTTCGCCTGAGCCTCCGCGATATTCAGGCAGAAATCGCCAATATGCTCGAGATGACCGACGATATCGATGAAGAGCAGCTCGGTTTTCACATTCTTGTGCTTTTGCAGTCGCTTCCGCGCCCTTCGCTTCAGCGACACCCTTCCTTTGTCGACTTCCTCCTCGTTTTCGCGCGCGGCAGCCAGCTCCTCTCTGCTAAGCGACTCGTTGAGCGTCCGCTGGGTGAAGCGCAGAAAGCGCCCAACCGTCTCGACGTAGCTCGACAGCTCCTTGACCGCTTTCTTTCCGAATACGCGGTTCCTCTCGTTCGCACGCCGTGCGAGCAGACAGAGATTGTACGAGCTGTCGGCGATTCGCTCCAGCTCGTGCGTGATCCTCAGAAGACTCGTTACCGCTTCGGCGGTCGAGCGCGCCAGATGCTCGCTCGAGCAGGTAGCAAGGAAATGGGAAATCTCCTCCTCGATACGATCTACGAAGTTCTCCGTTTCCGCGGCAGCGACAATTTCGGATTCGTCCGCAAGGGTCGGGTCGACAATCAGCCGTGCGGCCCGTTCGTAGAGTGCGCCGGTCTGCTTCGCCATTCGGCTCAGCTCATTGCGGACCTGAAACAGATAGAGCTCCGGACTCCGGTGCATGTACTCTTCGAGATGCCGGAGCACCGAACCTTCCGAGGGCCGCTCGAGCTCTTCTCCCGGGACAATACGTTCGATTAATCGAGCAAAAACACGTGTGAACCCGATAAAGAGCAGGACATTTACCACGTTAAATGACGTGTGAAAAACCGCAAGATGCGTCGGCAGCATGATCCCGAGCGGACTGCCCGGGACGATCGCGTCGACGATCCGGAGTGCCGGCTCGAAAACGGCCAGCATCCACAACACGCCGACGACGTTGAGAACGAAGTGAGCTCTTGCCGCGCGCTTCGCGCCTACGCTTCCGCCGACCGAAGCGAGCGTAGCCGTAATCGTTGTACCAATGTTTTCGCCGAGAATTATTGCCGCGGCCATTCGGTAATCGATCCAACCGGCGTACGCCATGGTCAGTGTAACCGCAACCGCCGCTGACGATGACTGGAGCGCGATTGTGAGTACTGTCCCGACCAACACAAAGACGAGTACCTGAAGCGCTCCGGGCCCGGAGATCGAAGCGGTGAACTCGAGGACCGCCGGGTATTCTTCCGCCTCCGGCACCGAATCGCTGAGAAACATGAGACCGAGGAAGAGAAGTCCGAAGCCGATAAGAGAACGGCCGAGCTCATAGCGTCGCAATCGCCGGGTGAAGTAGAAAAGCGCTCCTATCGCGATAGCCGGTAGCGCGGCGGCCGAAATGTCGATGGCGAATCCGAATACCGCAACGATCCACCCGGTAACCGTTGTTCCGACGTTGGCCCCCAGAATGAGTCCTATGGCCTGAACGAGACTCAGAAGCCCGGCATTCACGAAACCGACTATCAGTACCGTTGAAGCCGACGACGATTGAAGGAGTACCGTGACGACAAAACCGGTCAGGAACGCTACGAAACGGTTTCCGGTCATGAGATTCAGCAGCCGCTGCAACCGCTCGCCGGCGCTGCGCTGCAGTCCATCGCTCATGACTCGCATTCCGTAGAGAAACAAGCCGAGGCTTCCCGCGAGGCGAAGCACATCGCCTAAAATGCTTATTGCCATCGTCTGGTTACCAAAGTACCGATTTACGAGATCGCTATGCACTCAACTTCGAGCGGTGCATCCTTCGGCAATGCTGCGACGCCGACGACCGCTCGAGCGGGACAATCGTTACCGAACCACTCGCCGTAAACGTCGTTGAACTCCGCGTAACGTGAGAGATCGGTCAGATACGCGGTCACCTTTACGATCTCGAACTCCCGGCCGGATTCTCCGCTGCCCGCCGCCTTTACGATACTTGCGAGATTCGTAAGCGCGGCTTTCGCTTGTGTCGCAAAGTCCCCCTCGACCATATTTCCGTCCGGAGCGAGCGGCAACTGTCCCGACACGAAGAGATAGTTACCCTTCTTCACCGCCTGGCTGTACGGGCCGATGGCAGCCGGTGCGCTGTCTGTGTGTAATCGTTCCATAGTCAGCTATGGAGATTGTCAGGAAGCGCGCGGGAACGCAAGCGCCAATTTCGCTCCGGGAGTTTGTCGGACTTCACTTCGGTATTGAATATCGGACGTATACGCCGACATCGGAATGCATACGTCTCGACGATAATGTGCGCTAAGCCTTTCCGATATTCAATTCTGCCCATATGTCCGACAAACTCCTGCGGCCATCGGATTTGCGGTCTGCTGCGGATAACCGCTATAGTTGACGCCCGTACCGTATGCGGTCTCAATCGTCGGACACATTCTACCGTTGGCGTCGGCATTTGGCCCTCCTTATCGGCGGTCAGATGACCTCGACCCTCGGCAACAGCCTCTTTCTGGTCGTCGTCGTTCTCTATCTTGTCGATCTCACCGATAACGCCGCGCTGGTAGGGGCTTACCATTTCTTGACCACCCTACCCGGTTTTCTGCTCGCTCCGATCGCCGGGCTTGTTGCCGACAGGGTATCGCGCAAGGCGATTATTGTCGGAAGTGATCTCGCTCGCGGTGCCGCCATGCTCACCACCGGTATCCTCGTTTTCTCTCTGGTCGTCGAGCCGGTCGTGGTCGTTCTCGTTGCCACCGTCATTATTGGGACGCTGAACGCACTCTTTTTTCCGGCGGTTCAAGCCATCGTGCCCGATATCGTTCGTGCGCCTGCCCGGCTTCGGTCCGCCAACAGTGCACGCGGCTCACTTGTGCAAGTGGCGAATCTCACCGGCAGCGCGGTCGGAGGTACGGTTTACGCGCTCCTCGGAGCACCGGTGGTGTTTCTGATAAACGGGTGTGCTTACCTGCTTTCCGGATTTCAGGAGATGTTCATACGCATCGCGCCCGATGCACTCTCCTCGCCCGACCGAACACAGGGCGGTAACGGCACGCGTCGCGGGATACGAGGGGTACTGGACGAATCAAGAGAGGGAATGCGTTACGCATTCGGCCGGCGCAACCTGCGAACGATCATCGCACTGACCTTCTTCTCGAATCTGCTCTATCCGCCGGTGGTCGTAGCCCTTCCCTTCATTCTTCGCGATACCATGCACCTGCCGGAGATCTACTTCGGCTATCTGCTCGCTACCACGCTCGCGGGAGGTATCGCCGGCTATGTCTTCATGGCTGCAGTACCGCTTTCGAGAGCGCATGAGCCCGGACTCTACAAGCTCTCCTATGCGCTGCTCGCTGCCGCACTCGCCGGGGCGTCGACACTCACTCCGGCTGTAATGTTTCCGACACTCTTCCTCGCAGGTTCGGCGATCGCGATTGCACACGTAAGCGCGGTCACGGTACTCCAACGGGCAGTGCCGGTCTCGTATCGGGGCAGGGTATTTGCGTTTCTGGAGATGGCGGTTCACCTCGCAGCGCCGCTCTCATATGGGCTCGGGGGACTCTTCGTCGAGACGATGCGCGATTCGCTGTTTCTCGTCTTCCCCGCGATCACCGCGGGAGCGACGCTTATCGCTGTCGTGGTCGCATGCGACCGGAAGCTGCCGGCCCTGTTCATCTCCGGCGCCGCAGACGGCAGTACGTGAAAGGCAATGAGTGACAGGCGCCGGCCTTACGTTCCGCCCGCCGGCGTGGTCATTGCACTCCACCGCTCTCGCAAGGATTCGGCGTGCTCGGCGAGCTCATCGACGAGCGAGGATAGATCCGCCGACTCCTCCCGCCGGGCAGCTTTTTCCAACCGCGCGGCACATATCCCGAGCCTTTTCGCCTGCAGGCTCAGAGCCCCTCCCTTAATGCTGTGTGCAATCAAATGAACTCTCTCAGTATCGTTCGCGTCGAGCGCCTCCCGAAGCTCCGAAAGCTGCTCTGCCAACCTCGCGAGAAAACCGTCCATGACGCGATCGACAACCTCTCGCTTCCCCATAAACGCCTCGAGGGCCCCTTCCATATCGAAGACCGGCTCGTCGTCGGTACCGTACCCGCTCCGCTCTTCGCTCTCGTCTTCGAACAGCTCCTCGGTCAACCATCGGGCAAGAAGCCGTCGTACGTCATTCGGCTTGAACGGCTTCGCCATGAAGTCATCCATGCCGTAGTCGATACACTTCTCCCGCTCACCGCTCTGGGCGTTCGCGGTTACGGCGATAATCGGCCGGTCGAAGCCGCGGTCACGCAGTGTTCTCGCCGCTTCATACCCGCCCATTTCCGGCATCTGAACATCGAGGAATACGATATGGGGATCGATCCGGTCGACCAGCTCCAGCGCAATCCTGCCGTTGTCGGCAACCGAAACGTCGTGACCGAGCTTATCCAGAATCGTACGGAAAAGCTGTTGATTGACCTGATGGTCTTCGGCCACGAGCACGCGTGCGGTCCGAGTGACCACAATCGTGTCGGCGCTCGGCGCAGTGGGCGAATCCGTGGCATTGCTCTCGGAGGGAAGCTCATCGAGCTCCTCGACCGGAAGCGCGTCTTCCGCCGATTCGAGATCTTCGCCGTTTCCGAGCGCCATATCGAGCGCTGCTGCGAGCTCCTCCCATTTGACCGGTTTGCTGACGTAGGCATTGAACCAGTTCAGAAGCTTCATCTTCGCCTCACCACCCATGATTCCGGTAGGAGTCATGAGGAGCAGGCGGGTGTCGTTAATCCGTTTATCCGCGTTCACCTCGCTTGCGACGTGCCATCCGTCGATTCCCGGCAGCATCATGTCGACGAGCGCCAGGACATACGGACGGCCGTCCACGGCCGCTTCCCGGAGTCGACCGAGTGCCCTCTCACCGCTTGCGACCGAATCTACGTGCAGTCCCCATGTCCGAAGATAACGCGTGAGCGTTTCCCGACTTCCGGCATTGTCGTCGACGAGCAGGATCGGCTTGTCGGTTCTTGCGGAAAGTGTCGGAATCCACGACTCGCCCATGTATCCGTCGGCGAGTTTGACGGGTATAGTGAACCAGAACGACGAGCCTCCTGTTTCGCTCGATTGAACGCCTATGCGGCCGTTCATCATCTCGACCAGGCTTCGACAGATCGAGAGTCCGAGTCCGGTCCCGCCGAACCTGCGCGTCGTCGACGAGTCGACCTGGCTGAACGGCTTGAAGAGCCTCCCGAGCTTATCGCGCGGCACACCGACACCGGTGTCATTGACTCGAACTATGAGCGACGAACCGCCTCCTGAAGCGGCGCTCCGAACCTGAATCGTAATACTGCCTTCGTTGGTGAATTTCACCGCGTTGTTG
>SLAN01000294.1 GCA_007126865.1 Spirochaetales bacterium
ATGAAGCTCCCGATTCCCTGCGCGGCGCGCTCGGAGGCGACTGCAAGATCGGCGTCACTGGGACGGAGCTCGCCGCCGGGATGATTGTGGATGACGACATCTCCGCGACGCATGTGAGCGGGTGGAGCCGGAACGGCCGAGAGATGCCCCCGCGCAGCCACATGTATCTCCGAGACGAGTCCGTCTGCACCCACTTTTCCGATCAGGAGCACCTCGTTCCCGTCGGCCTCTTCGATGGCGCGAATTGCTTGTGTTACCGCTTCCGGGGTCAGGCGTTCGAACGCATGCATGAGTGGAGGGCTTGCATAATAGCCTCACAGCGGAGATAGCTGCAACAAGCAGATACGGTGGTGTCAGATACGGTCGATGTCGAGCAGGCACGGCCGAAACCGTCCTGCCTTGACATCATCAGCGACATCATTCCTCATATGAACGGTTCAACAACGCTCGCTTAGGTGGTGTGCAGTGGTAGTTCTCAAATTCGGCGGAAGCTCGGTAGCCACGATCGAGATGATCGATGCGATACTGGATATCGTTCAACAACGCCTGGACGAAGCGCCGGTACTCGTCAGCTCCGCTATGGGCAAAACGACCGACCGTCTGGTCGAAGCAACCGATGCGGCCGGTCACGGCGATCGCGAGGGGTACCAGCGTGTTTACAACGAGCTCCGGTCGGCGCATGAGGATACGGTCGGACAGATCGCCGACACGGCAATTCGTGAGCGAGCTACCAGGCGGCTGTCCGATCTATTCGATGAAGTGCAGGCGTTGCTCACCGGTGTATATCTGATACAGGAGTGCTCGCCGCGTACCCGCGACGCTGTGCTCAGCTTCGGCGAACGCCTGGCGACCGAAATCGTGCACGCCCGCGCGTGTGAACGAGGGATCGACTCGATACTGCTCGACAGCCGCGATCTGATTCGCACCGATGACGAGTTCAACGCGGCGAATGTTGAGTTCACCGAGACGACCACGCGTATACGCGCTTACGTTACCCCGACCTCCGGACGTGTCATCGTGTTGCAGGGGTTCATCGCGCGAACTGCCGACGGGGTAACGAGTACGCTCGGCCGCGGCGGCAGCGACTACTCGGCGAGCATAATCGCGGCAGCCCTTGATGCGCAGAAGCTGGAGATCTGGACCGATGTTGACGGAATCATGACAATGGATCCGCAGATCGTACCGGAGGCGCGAACCGTAGATTCGATGAGCTACGATGAAGCCGCTGAGCTCGCGTTTTTCGGTGCTCGAGTTGTGCATCCTTCAACCATTCAGCCGGCGGTCGACCGGGGCATTCCGGTCTACGTGCGGAATACGCGAAATCCGGATCGGACGGGGACTCGAATTTCCGGAACTGGCGACGAAGAGGGCCCGCGCGCACTCGCATCGAAATCGCCCACTACCGTCATCACGATCCATAGCAGTCGCATGCTCAATGCGTACGGCTTTCTCGCACGCATTTTCGCGATTTTCGAGCGGCACCGGCTCAGCGTCGACGTCGTCGCGACAAGCGAAGTGAGCGTCAGCGTAACCCTCGACGATCCGCCCGATCTCAGTGGGCTCATGTCGGATCTCGCCGAGTTCGGTCGGGTCGAGCGAGAGGACGATCAGGCGCTCATATGTATCGTCGGTAACCGACTGTGGAGGCGCTCGGAGACGGTAGCGCGTGTATTCGACTCGCTGCGGGACATCCCGATCCGACTCATCAGCCTCGGAAGCTCGGATGTGAATCTGACCCTCATTGTTCCTTCCGATTCACTGCAACGCGCGGTTCGCACGCTACACAACACACTGTTCGTTCCGTGACATCCCACCGGACCGGGGGGATGGAATTGCGCACAGCTTCCGGTTACACTGGGTGCGCACGAGCGAGGAGTGCCGACGTGGACAGGATATTCGACAGGCTTACAGACTTGCTGCGGTCAATGGGTCAGTCCGATTCGCGGTCCACCTTCGGGGGCGGTGATGCCGACGAAGCCGCCGCGTGGGAGGAGCTCGATGACTACCTTTCGGGGGGCGAAGGAACGGCCGGGAGTACCTCATCGAGCGGTCGATTCAGGGAAAGCCGTGGCGCGCAATACGACCGAACCCGGCCATACGGACGATCGGAGCCTGTTCCCGGGACCTTGCGAAAGGACTTTGCCAATCTCGATGTGCCGTTCGGTGCGTCGCTGGAAGCGGCACGTGCGGCCCATCGGAAGCTGATCCGCGCCTATCATCCGGACCGGCACGCGGCAGATCCCGACAAATACCGCATTGCCACGCAGATCACGCAGCGGGTGAACCACTCTTTCCAGCGAATCAAGCAGTTCTACGAGAATGGAGTTCGTCCGGAGGATCACGGCAGGTAACGAATGAACGGTGACCCTCAACTGCTCATTGCCGCCATCGCTACCGGAGCGGCAGCATTCGCACTGAATCTCGTCGTAATGCCGCTGATTCTTTTAATTGCGCACAATCGTGGCTGGTACGATCGCAACGACCACCGAAAAATCCACACCGAGGACACTCCGCGACTCGGCGGAGCGGGGATTTTCGTCGCGTTCGTCGTTCTCGCCATTGTCGGTTCTCAGATTCTCGGCAGCGCCGGGAACCGTTCGCTGACAATGCAGCTTATGCCGGTCTTCGGCGGGTTGACGATTGTGTTTCTCATGGGTCTCATCGACGACTTCTACGATCTGCCGGCGCTGCTCAAACTTCTCCTCCAGATTTCCGCCGGTGGAATGGTAACGCTCGGCTCCTTCGTCGTGGACGAGCTGGTACTCCCGTTCGGATTACCTACGATCCGGCTCGGATTGCTCGGATACCCCGTGACGGTGCTCTGGGTCGTCGGACTTATCAACGCGGTAAACTTCATCGACGGCATGGACGGACTGGCCGGCGGTGCCGCCGCCATAGCGGCGCTGTTTACCGCGGTAATCGGCATAGTCATAGGGCAGCCGGCGGTTACCGTTGCTGCGGTTGCCTTGTTCGGGTCGGTCCTGGGGTTCCTGATCTTCAACTTCCCCCCTGCGAAAATATTCATGGGCGATTCCGGCTCGTGCACTCTCGGCTTCCTGCTGGCAGTTTTCCCTCTTCTCGGCGGCGGACTCGCCCAGACCGGATTCGGTGTAGTACCGACCGTTACACTCCTCTTCGTGCCGATCATGGATGCGCTGGCGGCGGTTCTCCGGCGTATGCGAGAAGGAGTGCCGATCTACAAGCCCGACCGTGAACACCTCCACCACAAGCTGTTCGATCTCGGGTTTTCGACCCATCAGATCCTTGCGATTGTGTACGGAGCGGCGCTCCTGTCGGGGCTCGCCGCTATTTCGTGGATCGTACTGCCGTCGGTCTTCCGTTTTCTGTTGGTAGGCGGATTCTGGGTCGCGGTGCTGTCCGGGTTTCTCGTGCTTCATAAGGTACGCCATTCGGAAGACACTCCGAGCGGCAACACGAGCGGCACCCTCTGAATAGCCGCCCTACCGGATGAAATGCACGACGCCGTAGGCGCTTCGCAAAATGCGCCGCCGCAGCTCGAGCAGCGAGCAGTCGGTGAACGCTTACTCGAGGTTGTACTCTTTAATCTTCCGGTGCAACGTTTTGCGGCCGATGCCGAGAACCTCGGATGTCTTACTCTTGTTTCCGTTGTAGTGCAGAAGGGTACGTCGGATCACCTCACGTTCCGCCTTCGAAAGAGTGGCCCCCACTTCGACCCGGATTACGTCGCTATCATCACTCTCGGTAATACCCGGTGGCAAATCGTCGAGCTGGATTATCGTCCCTTTGCACATGACGACCGCGCTCTCGATGCAGTTACGGAGCTCCCTTATGTTGCCCGGCCACGAATACGCATACAGCGCTGCCCGTGCTTTCGGATCAATCGCTTCAACCGGCTTGTTGTTCTCCTTCGCAAACTCCCGGATAAACGCCGCAGCAAGCAGCGGGATATCATCCTTGCGCTCCCGCAATGGGGGAACATCGATGTTCACGACATTTAACCGGTAGTACAAGTCCTCGCGAAAGTTACCGACGGCGATATCATTCTTCAAATCGCGGTTTGTTGCCGATATTACGCGCACATCGACTTCAATTGTCTCTTCACCGCCGACCCGTTCGAAGGTCTTTTCCTGAAGGACCCGCAAGAGCTTGATCTGTACGCTCGGGGCGATCTCACCTATTTCGTCGAGAAAGATGCTCCCGCCGTTTGCCAGCTCGAATCGTCCTCGCCTCCTCGAAACGGCACCGGTGAACGCTCCCTTTTCGTGTCCGAAGAGCTCACTTTCGAGCAACGATTCGCTGAGCGCTGCGCAGTGCACTTTTATGAACGGACGGTCCTTTCGACCGGAAAGATTGTGAATCGCATCGGCTACGAGTTCTTTACCGACTCCGCTTTCACCGGTCACGAGTACCGATGCCCGGGTGGGCGCGACCTGTTGGATCTTCTCAAAGATCCGTTTCATCTGGCTCGAAGTACCGATGATGTTGGTGAAACTCCGGCGCTTATCGAGCTCCTCCTGCATGTGCCGGTGCTGCAGGACGAGCTCGCGTGTACTGAGCGCGCGACGCACGAGCAGACTGAACCGGTCGAGGTTCACCGGCTTGGTTACGAAATCGAACGCTCCCGCACGCATCGCCTGTACGGCACTTTCTATCGTGCCGTGCCCGGTGAGGATAATGACCGGTACGGTCGGGTGCATATCGACCAGCCGACGCAGCAGTTCTTCGCCCGACATACGCGGCATCTTGAGATCGGCGATTACGAGATCTACCTCCTCATCTCCAACCCGTTCGAACGCTTCCTGACCGTCTTCGGCGAGCAGAACCTCATACCCCTCCATTTCGAGGGCCTTGCCGAGCCCTTCACGGATGTTCTTCTCGTCGTCCGCTATCAGTATTGAGAAGGTCACTCGCGCTCCCCCTTCCAGTCGATAAGGTGCGTTTCTCGTTGTGGAACGGGCAGCGTAATCGTAAACGTTGTTCCCTTCCCTTCCTGAGAGTTTACGGTTATTTCACCGAGATGCTCGCGCACGATCTTGTATACGAGAGTGAGGCCGATTCCCGATCCGCTCTCACGTGTGGTGAAATACGGTTCGAAAATCTTATCGATCACATCCTCGGGAATACCCACTCCGGTATCCGAGAAGCGGAGAACGACTTCATCCCCGCGCCTGTAGGTCGATACAGTCAACTCTCCGCCCTCCGGCATCGCCGCAATAGCATTCTTGATGAGATTGAGCAGCGCCTGCTTGAAGTACTTCTCATCGATCTTGAGCTCCGGTAGCGTCTCGTCAAGCTCCATCTTGAGCGCAATTCCCTGTTGCTCGAGCTCGTAGCGGACGAAATCCATCATCTCCTCCACCAGAGCGTTGAGACCGGCATCAACCGGGTTCACATCCATCGGGCGTACGGCGAATAGAAAGTCCACCACAATACGGTTGAGTCGTTCCACCTCTTCACCGATTACGTCGAGATAATCCTTGATTGAATCAGGCTCAACATGCTCCCGCCCTTCGATCGCCTTGTTAACGAGTTGCAGATGAATTCCGATACTGCCCAGAGGATTCTTGATCTCGTGAGCAACACCGGCGGCGAGAGTTGTGAGGCTCGCGAGGCTCTCTGCCCGA
>SLAN01000123.1 GCA_007126865.1 Spirochaetales bacterium
ACGAATCTCGGCAACAACAAAGAGGCGATCGATAACCTCGCCTCCTCGGCGGCGCAGGGCGCCGAAATCGTACGGTCGCTGACCGAATCCATGAGCTCGGTATCGCGCGAATCCGAAGGCTTGATAGACACCGCTCGAGTGATCGAGGATATCTCGGCGCGAACGAATCTTCTGAGCATGAACGCGGCCATCGAGGCGGCGCACGCCGGACAGAGCGGTCGCGGATTCGCGGTGGTTGCCGAGGAGGTTCGAAAGCTCGCCGAGAACTCCTCCGAGCAGGCGGGCCGCATTTCGCAGACATTGCACAACCTGAAGAACGGAATAGATGAGGCAAACGAGGCGTCACGGCGGGCGGCTGAGGAGTTCGAGCAGGTGAGCACCACGCTCCACCGGATCCAGAACGCCGAGGCGGAGCTGAAGGCGGCTATGGGAGAACAGGCGACAGGCGGCGAGCAAGTGCTCGAGACGTTGAAACGGATGGTCGACCTGACGCAGCGATCGAACGATGCGCTCGAACAGGTCCGAGCGCTCACCGAACGCAGCGAGCAACAGATCGGTGAGCTGGCGAAGTCGCGGCGGACGGTGGAAGAGACCGCCGCGCCGATATCCGATCGTCTCGGCGATATCGAGCAATCGATCGCCGATGCACAGCATCTGGCCGCGCAGATGAGCTCTCGTATTCTCACATTCGCGGAAGAGGTGGAGTCGTTGGCAATTACGCGCACCGATGGGGAGAGCGTCGGCGAAGCGCGGGTGCCCGCGGACGCAGAAGACGGCGAGGACCCCGATGAGGCGCTCGAAGTGGAGGGGGAATGATCGGGATCGTATCCGACACACACGGGAATACCGACAACGCGGCTGAAGCGCTCGATCTGTTGCGAGACCGAAGCATCGAAACGGTGATCCACTGCGGCGATATCGGCGGCGCAGCGGTGGTCGCACTCTTCGCCGGTTTCGACGCGTGGTTCGTGCTCGGCAACGTCGACCGCGACTACCAGCTACTCGCAGATGCGGTGAGAAATACGTGCGGAACCGGGCGCCTGGCACAGACACAAAGGCTGGAGATCGGAGGCAAGCGGATCGCTGTCTGTCACGGTCACACCGGGGAGTTCGACCGGCTCCGGAATGCGAGCGACATCGACTACCTGCTGTACGGGCACACCCACCACCGTAAGAACGAGCGAGTCGGCGGCATGCGGATGATCAATCCGGGGGCGCTCGGCGGACTGTGGCGGCAGTCACGTTCGTTCGCGATTCTCGACGAGCAGAACGACGAGGTGCAGGTGGTCGAGCTGTAGCAGCCGTCTCACGGAGACAGATGGCCGCGAAGCCGGTCGAGAACCCAATCGGTTCGCAGTGCGCTCTCGCCGGTGCTCGGACAGCGCCCGGATCCTCGCAACTCATCGACGACGCTCTGAATGAGCGGTTGCTGCACATGATCGGGAGGGGTGAAATCGAAGCGTCGCTCCCTCCCCTTCGCGACGAGCTCGATCGGCCCGCCGACATCGAGAATGGAAAAGCTGAGCTTGCCCTTCGAACCGTAGATATCGATCCGGTCATCGGTGTCGTACACCACGAAGCACCACACTCCGGTTCCGTGAATGCCGGATTCGAAGATCCAGCTTCCGCTGACCGAGTCCTCCACATCGTACAGACCCGCCTGATTCGATGCGAAACCGCGAACGTCGGCGATCGGTCCGAAGAAGAAGTCGAGAAGATCGAGGCCGTGTGAACCGACATCGAGCACGAGTCCGCCACCGGAGGATTCGCGGCGCAACCGCCACGGTAACTCGCCGCGCTCCCGTGCGCCGGGCTCGACATCGGGCGTGCTGTGCATGGTGACGCGAACGAATCGCACCTCGCCGATCTCGTCGGCCTCGATCATGCGTTTCGCGGTGACATACTTCTCGAGACCGCGCCGGTAGTACGCGACGAATAGCGGAACTCCGGCGCTGAGACATCCGGCGACGAGTCGGCGACCGTCCTCATAGCTGTATCCCATCGGCTTCTCGACGTAAACCGGCTTACCGGCGTCGGCCACCCGCAACGCGTACTCCGAGTGGGTATCGGGTCGGGTGGCGATGTAGACCGCATCCACTTCCGGGTCGTTTATCAGTTCGTCCGCTTCGTTGTACCACTTCGGCACGCCGTGACGGCGCGCATAGTCCTCCGCGCGTGCGGCATCGCGTCGCATGACCGCCACGAGCTGCGAGCCTTCCGCCTTCTGGAACCCCGGTCCGCTCTTCTTCTCTGTCACATCGCCGCAGCCGAGAATACCCCAGCGTACGATTTCCAATTTGCGCTCCTTGCCTCAGGCGTCAGCCCGTACATCACGGTGCGCGAGACACCGTCAATGGATCAGCGATCGGTCGCTCTTGCCGGCGTTCACCTCCCGAGCGAATCAGCGATCGGTCGCGCTTATCGGCGCTCACCCCGCCTGAATCAGCGATCGGTCGCCGTCGGCGGCGCCGGTCCGAGCGCCGAGAGCTCCTCGCGCCACTCGGCTGTCATCGGCACCTCGGCGGCCGCCAGCGACGGCTCGAGCTGCTCGACGTCGCGCGCTCCGATGAGCGGCGCGGTCACCGCCGGATGGCTCATGACCCACGCCACTGCGAGGCTCGCCGGATGGTACCCTCGCTCCCGCGCATGGCTCACCAGCCGGGCGGCCACATCATAGTACTCGGGATTCCCGTACCGCTTGCCATACATCCTGTTCTCGGTCAGGCGCCCTTTCGCACCCTTCGATTCGTCGGTGTACTTTCCGCTCAACAGACCGCCACCGAGCGGGCTGTACGGGAAGACGCCGAGCTGCTCCGCGCCGGCCATCGGCAGGATCTCCACCTCCGCCTGACGCTTGACCAGGTTATACATCGGCTGGAGGCACTCAGGGGCGGCATATCCGAGCTCGCGGGAGATAGCCAACGCCTTTTCGGTCCTCCACGCGGAGAAGTTGCTGATTGCCGGATAGATGATCTTCCCCGCGCGTACCAGATCGTCGAACGCCCGCAGCACACTTTCGAGCCTGACCGATTGATCGTCGAGGTGGGCGTAATAGATATCGATACGGTCGGTTCCGAGACGTTTGAGGCTCGCTTCGACGGCGGAGACGATATGCCGCCGAGACAGGCCTCTATCGTTCATGTCGCCGGACATCGGATTGAAGACTTTCGAGGTGATGATGACTTCGTCACGGCACCCGTCGATACACCGGCCGAGAATCCGTTCGGCCTCACCGCCGTTGTATACATCGGCGCAGTCAAAGGTGTTGATGCCGGCATCGCGTGCCCGGGAGAAAAGCGCTTTCGAGGTGTCCTCGTCTGCCGGATTGCCGAATGACATTGTACCCATGCAGAGAGACGAAACGTTCAGTCCTGTGGTGCCAAGGAGTCGGTATTCCATAGTGCGGTCAGTCTGTGGCCAGGGCTCGTGCACTGTCAACGCTACGCTTCGACGCGCTACGCTTCGACGCGATTGCGCCCGAGCGCCTTCGCCTGATAGAGCGCCTGGTCCGCCCGGTGAATGAGATCTCGAGGCGTCTCGGTTTGATCCGGAGTGGTTGCGGCGACACCGAAACTCGCGGTTACGAAGAGACCATCGCCGCCGCCGTCGGCACCGCGATAGTCATGAGGGATCGCACATGCGGCGATCGCCTGTCGCAGCCGCTCGGCGACGTGAAGGGCGCCGCGCAGACTCGTCTCCGGCAGGATTATCGCAAACTCCTCTCCGCCGTAACGGGCAACGAAGTCGGCCGGTCGTTCGAGACCCTCTCGACTCACTCGCGCAACCTCTGCGAGTACGCGATCGCCGGCCTGGTGTCCGTAGTTGTCGTTGAACTGCTTGAAAAAGTCGATGTCGAACATCAGCAGGCTCAACGTCGTTCCACTCCGTTTTGCCCGGTCCCATTCACGGGCGATAGTTACGTCGAAGCTGCGGCGGTTGCTGATGCCGGTTAATGCGTCCCGGAAACTCAGTCCGGTAAGCTGGATCTTCTCGCGAAGAAGCGTTCGCGTGCGGCGGTAGTTGTCGGCGAACTGTCCGGTGAGAACCATGCTCTGTGAGAACAGGAACGCGAAAAGCCCGACAGCCGCCAGATAGGTTGTCCAGACGAGGCCGAGGTTATACAGGAGGTCATTCACCACCGTCGCAAGAAGCACGATGAGACCTGCGATCGAGACGACCGACCCGCGCCTCCGGGAACCCAGGGCGCGACCGACCACGACGGCGACATACACGGATGCTCCGACTGTCACAAAGTGGAAGTACGGGAGAGTCGCGCTGAAATAGCGCGCGGAAGCGAACAGCGTGAGAAGCGCGAACGGTGCGCCGGTTATCGCGACGAGTCGCTCGACCCGTCGCGTTCGCTCCTGCGGAAACAGTTCGCCGATATAGAAGACGAAAAGCACTACGCCGACGATCATCGTCAGGTACTCAACGGTCATGAGCGACTCGAAGTGCCGCACACGCTCCGCTCGAAGGATGTAGGTCGGCGCCACGATAGCAGTTCGTACCGCCATTATGATCGTCGTGCAGCCGAAAAGGAGCGCCGCTCGCCGGCTCACTCCGAACGTGTACAGTCCGAGATGGTAGAGTCCCATGATCAGCAGGGCACCGAGAAGGAAGAACGCAATCTCGCGGTCGAACCGGATCCACCGCTCGAAGATCGGTCGGTCGGCAAGCAGCACCGGGTCGAGCATACCGCCGCGAGCGTGATAATAGTTGGAAACCTGTAACAGGAGGGTGACTTCCTCGGTTTCGACTTCGACCGATCCGGCGAGCACTCCCCAGCTCGGCTGCGTTGTCCGGCGACTCGTTCCGGGCGTGCCGGTGGCCGCGACCGGAACTCCATTGACCGTCAGCCGTGCACTGCTCGACACCTCGGTTGTGTAGAAATGCACAGTCGCCGGAAGCTGCGAGCTCTCAAAGCGGAGATCGGCCCGGTAGGTCCCATGGCCGTGTCGATCGAGGCGTATTCCTCCGACCCGTGCTCCGTTCCAACTCCCCGGTGCGACAAGCGTTCCGGTCGCAACGGGCGGAGCATCGCCTGTGAGCGCCTCGTAATCGATCAGCTCGTCGTGGTAGAAGCTCCACTCTCCGTGAAGCGCAACCGACCGGGAGAGGTCGCGTCCGCGCAGATCGGCTTCGCCCGAGATAACCGTCTGCGCCGCACCAAACGCAGAGGTAGCGTGGCGATAGCGCGGTGCATCTCCGGCATCGAACACGAGCACGATGAGCGCGACGGCAACAGCGGCGGCGACGGCAAAACCGGCAGCTCGATAGATGTACGCACGTAGGGCGGCCCTCATACCGGCAGAGTAGCCGGTCGGGGGCTCGAAGCGCCAGCGAGTCGCGGCACAATCGACCGCCGTGTCCAACTATCGAAGGAGGAATTTGTGGGACATCACGTCGGTATCGAAGATCGGCCGCTTCCGCCGGCGCTCGCGTTCGGAGCCGCCTCTACGGGCTATTCAGCCCGAGAGTGCGCTGATAGTAATCAAGCACATCGATGAGATCGCGGGTGCCGTCGTGACCGGGGAAATTGATCAGCTGAACATATGTGCGCTCGCCGGTATCGAACGGCTCGCC